>NZ_JAEQDE010000025.1:0-59957 GCF_020737865.1 Microcoleus sp. PH2017_35_SFW_U_B | reverse complement strand
ATTTAGGTATGTAGTTGCGCTTAAGCGCTCTTGATTTAGGTATGTAGTTGCGCTTAAGCGCTCTTGATTTAGGTATGTAGTTGCGCTTAAGCGCTCTTGGTTATATGTAAGCTCAGAGCGCTCAAGCGCAACTACGTACCTGGAGGAGCGCTTAAGCGCAACTACGTACCTTTCCGGAGCGCTCAAGCGCAACTACGTACCTTTCCGGAGCGCTTAAGCGCAACTACGTACCTGGAGGAGCGCTCAAGCGCAACTACGTACCTTCTGTTAGTGTAAGGTTTTTAACTGAGCTAAAACTGTGGCGAATCGAGCAGAATCGATCGGCTTTGCTAAGTGTTCGTCGTAACCGGCCTCGATCGCCCGATGCCGGTCTTGTTCGCTAGCATAAGCTGTCAGCGCCACAGCGGCCAAGCGCTTGATTTTGTCAGATTCGGACGATCGCACTTTGCGGATTAACGAGTAGCCATCCTCAACCGGCATCCCGATGTCGCTGACTAAAATATCCGGCGGCGACTGCTGTAAAATGTCGATCGCCTCTTGGGCTGAAGCAGCAGCCATCGCCAGAGCCCCCAACTGTTTCAGCGCCAAAACCAAAAACTCGCGGTTGTCGGGTTCGTCATCAACTACCAATACCTTTAAACCAGCCAAAATACCAGGACTCACGGCAGCTAATTGCCTTTCCTCTATCAACTGCGGCTGCTGACTCCGACGCTGTTTCAGGGGCAGCATTACTGTAAATGTCGCCCCGAGTCCCTCTCCGGGACTTTCGGCGCGTACAGTGCCGCCGTGAAGTTCCACCAAGTGCTCGACGATCGCCAATCCCAGTCCCAAACCCCCGTAAGCCTTAGTAATTGAGCCATCTGCTTGTCGGAAGCGATCGAACACGTAGGGCAGAAACTCAGCAGAAATGCCTTTGCCGGTATCGCTAACAATAATTTGTATGTAATTAGGTGATGGGGAATTAGCAACAGCTACCGCAGACAAACGCAGTTGGACTGTTCCCCCGGATGGCGTAAACTTGACGGCGTTAGTCAGCAAATTCGAGACTACCTGCTGCAACCTCTGGGCGTCGCCCCACATCAAACTGATTGCGGGGTCAAATTCCGAGGAAACAGTCACAGACTTAGCCTGAGCGGCGAAACTGACACAATTGAGGGCAACTTCGATCGTCTTTGTCATGACGAACCAGCCGGGTTTTAGAACCAGCTTGCCTTGAATAATCCGGGAAACATCGAGCAAATCTTCGACTAGCTGCGTTTGCACCCTCGACTGACGCTCGATCGCTTCCAAACCGCAAGCTAAAGAATCTGGTGTGTACGGGCGGGTGCGGAGCATTTGGGCCCAACCCAGAATTGCGTTTAAAGGCGTGCGGAGTTCGTGGGAAAGAGTGGCTAGAAACTCGTCTTTCCGGCGGTTGATGGCTTCTGCTTCTGCCCGCGCGGCTTGTTCGCGATCGAGCAACTGAGCGAGTTCTGCCTCGACTTGCTTGCGATCGCTGATGTCGGCGACGATCGACATACAGTTAATGTTACCCTTGGCGTCGCGGACTGGAGTTGCCCACAAACCGATGTCGATCGAGGTGCCGTCTTTTCTTTGGCGCTGGGTTTCCATGCCGGCGATCGCATTTCCAGCGCGAATTCCTTTCAAATTCTCCATAAATTCCTCCCGCTTGTCTGGGGGAACGCTGGGCAAAAATTTACCTACCGCCTCGGATTCTGGCCAGCCAAAAATCCTCTCAGCGGCTGGGTTCCACATTTTTACAATGCCGTCCTCGGCGCCGAAAACGGTAATTGCTAGGGGACAAGCCTGGATCAAGGCTTCCAAAGTTTGATTGATTTGCGATCGCGCCTCTTCTGCTTGTTTGCGATCGGTGATATCGACGTTCACGCCGATAGTCCGCAGGGGCAAACCGCGCTCGTCCTGAAACACCTTAGCCCTGCAAGCAATCCAGGCGACGCTGCTATCCGAGCGGCAGATGCGGAACTCGATGTTTAATTCCTCGCCGTTCGTCGCCGCAGCCAGTACCTGCTGTTCGGTGAAAGTGCGATCGTCTGGATGCACCATTGCCAGCAAATTTTGATAGCTGCTCTGGAAACCGCCGGCCGGCAGCCCGTACAAAGCCTCTAACTCCGGCGTACACGCGAGTTCGCCCGTTTGGACGTTCCATTCAAAAGTTCCGATTTTGCCTGCTTGCTGAGCGATTTGCAGCCGTTGTTGATTGTTTTTGAGTTCTGCTTCCACCCGCGAGATTTCGGTCAAGTCAATGTAGAATCCGACGATCGTCTCTGGTTCGCCCTTGTCAGGGCACAAAGTCGTCGCGCCCATCAGCACCGGCACGCGGCTGCCATCTTTGCGGATGTACTCTTTCTTAAAAGGAGTTGCGACTCCCGACGCCCGCAGTTCCCCGGCCGCCCGGGCGTCGAGGTGGAGGTATTCGGAGGGGGTCATATTGTCCCACCGCATTTGACCGGAGAGCACGTCTAAGCGAGTATAGCCCACCATGTTGAGCAGGGAGTCGTTGGCGTAGGCGATGCGGCCGGTAAAATCGCCGATCGCGACTCCGAAAATATTTGAGTCTAACAGTCGGCGGAATAAAGCTTCGCTTTGCTGGATTACCCGTTTTGCTTGGTTGCGATCGGTAATTTCGGCAACCACGCTGCTGACTCCCAACAGCGTTCCCGATTCATCGATCACGGGGTAAAAGCTGACTTGCCAATCCCGCACAACTCCCGGCTGTTGAAGGGTTTCGGCCTTAAGTTCCATGTCGAGTACGGGGGTTTGCGTAGCGAGCACTTGGCGGTAAATCGGCTCTACCAGATTGGCAAGTTCCGGTATCGCTTCTCTGACGGTGCGCCCGATGTGATCTGCGATCGTGCGGCCGTTGATCGCAGCGAGGCATTCGTTCATGCGGATGTAGCGCAAATTGGTATCGAGAAAGCACAGCCCGACTGGTGTGGTGTTGTAAACTAAGTCGAGTTCTGCTAGTTGGTTGCTAATGCGAATTTCGTTTTCTCGGATCTGGTTTTGAGCTTGTTTGCGATCGGTGATATCGACCACGAAGAACGATCCTTTGTCTGTGCATCCTTGCAAGTGTCCGGCGCCGACAAAAACTGGGAAGCGCGTGCCGTCTTTGCGGATGTATTCTTTTTCAAAAGGCTCGCAACTTCCTGATGCTGCGACTTGGGCGAGGGCTGCGCGATCGAGTTCTGCGTATTCCGGCGGCGTGATATTGCTCCAGTGGATTTTTCCTGAAATTAAGTCTTCTCTCGTATATCCAATCATGTCCAGCAAGGCGTTATTAGCTTCGGTAATTTCGCCGCCCGCCTCCCAGAAACCAATGCCGATCATGTTAGAATCTACCACGCTGCGGAAGCGCATTTCACTTTCCCGCAAAGCTAATTCTGTTTGTTTGGCTGCGGTAACATCTGCGATAATTATGCCAGCGCCGATGATTTCTCCCCTTTCATTTTTCACCGGGTAGTAGTTGGCGAGCCAGTAGCCGAAATATCCGGGTCTTCCCCCATGTTCGCCGCTGACTTCTACATTTAAAACAGGTTCGCCGGTTTCTAGAACTTGCTGAATTATTGGTGCAAACTCGGCAGCGGATTCTGGCAACAATTGGCGGTAGTCTTGACCGAGATGCTGTTCTGCTGGCAAACCGTTGAGTTCTGCTAATACTTGATTGATGCGGATGAATCGCATTTCGCGATCGAGAAAGCAAATCGCTAGGGGAGATGCTTCTAACAGCGAGTCAATTAAGGCGAAGGATTGCGATGTTTGAGCTAGTGCTTGCTGCGCTTCTGCATAAAGTCTGGCGTTGTCCAGGGCGATCGCCACGCGGTATGCTAAATCTTCTAGCATTGCCATATCTTCTGCACTGTAGCGGCGCCCCAACTTTGAGGTAAAGCAAGTGATCGCACCCATTACCCGCCCGCGCGCCTTCAGCGGTACGCAAGCGTGAGAACCGATATTGAGCGATTCCCTACGGGATAGCTTCGCCGCGCGTAGCATTTCAATTTCTGCTGCATTTTCGGCTGCTGCTGCTAAAATCTCCTCATCCACTTCGGCAATTAGTTGGGATTTGCCGGTGCGAATTACCAGCGGATAGCCGTTAACAGCATCAAAGGCGATCGGGCTGCAAACTCTCAACTTATTAATCGTATCAACCGTAGAGGCTTCTGCGTGAGCCACAGCGACTTTGCGGACTTTTGAGTCAGTTTCGGTCAAATGAATGCAGCACCCATCGGCAACAGAATTAACTGCTAATTCAGCGACATTTTGCAGCACTGTTTCTCCGTCAAACGCAGCAGCCAAAATTTTGCTAACTTCTGCCAAAAATGCCGATCGCTGCTGTTCTATTTGGGCTTTTTCTCGGGCTGCTTGCTCGGTTGCCAACTGCAATCTTTGACTTTCTGTAAGTTTGAGTTCTGTGATATCGCGGGCAACAATTAACGCCGATTCTGGTACGCCGTCTTTGTCAAACTCTGGAACTACGCGAGATTGATAACTTCTGATGCCGTCGGTTGAGTAAGCCTGAAATTCGATGACTTCTTCTCGACCAGTTTCTAGCACTTTGCGGAGAGTTTCATCCCACCTCTGGCAAAGTTCCGGCGGCATTCCTATCTCTTGACTGGTTTTCCCGAGGAAGAATGAAATTGGTTTTCCTTGAGTTCGGGCAACTGCTTCGTTGACATAAATATAACGCAGTTCTTTATCGGTGCGGATAATCACATCGGGCGTATTTTCTAGCAGCGTTCTCAGTTGCTGTTCGCTGCTAGACAAAGCTGCTTGTGTTTGCTGTCTTTCAGTAACATCTCGCACCGTGCCCACGTGTCCGATAAGTTCCCCACAGTCGGAGAACATCGGCGCCGAACCAACATTAATCCAGCGCACAATCCCCTCTGCTGTTTGCAGGCGATACTCGATCGCATATTCCCCAAGTTCCCGAGTATAATCCAGCCATCGGCTCAATACGCGATCGCGGTCTTCCGGGTGAATGCAATTCTCCCAACCATCTCCTAAAAGTTCTGCCAAACTCAAGCCACAAATCGCCTGAGTGCGAGGGTTTGCATAGGTGTAGCGCCCCTCAAAATCTGCCATAAAAATTCCCACAGGCGAACAGGAACTTAAACAGCGAAATCGTTCTTCTTGAGCTTGCAGCGCTTCTTTAGCTACTGTTAGCTCAGCCGTGCGCTGTTTGACGCGGTTTTCTAGCTTGGCGTAGGATGAAGCCAAGGCTATTTCTGCTAATTTGCGATCGGTAATATCGATACCACTTGCGATCGCATATTCTACCAAGCCATCAATACCCAGCATCACTGTATTCGACCAAGAAATGAAGCGCTTGGATCCATTTTTAGTGCGCCAATAGTTTTGATATTCGCTGTAAACAACTTCTGCGTTTAGATTAGCAAAAACTGTTTGAGCTGCCTCAACTTCTTCGGGAATCAAGAACAGATCCCAAACATATTTATCCAGAACTTCTGCTACCGAGTAGCCAGTTGTTTTTTCGCAAGCTTGGTTGAATCGCACAATCCGTCCTCGACTGTCGAGAACTACAATCAAGCAAGCTGTGGTATCAGTTACTTTTGAAATAATCTGGCGTTCTATTTCTAGTTCTTGTTCTGCGGACTTTAAACCAGCATACCAGCCGCCAACCATTGCAGCGGCAAGAAGTAAGATTGCAGGAGTTGCCTGAAGTGCAAACAGTAACAGAGTTGTCAGCAGTAAGGCCGTGCCTGCGGTAAATGTAGCAATGCTGTAAGATTTAATGGGTAAAGGCAAGACCTGAAACCGACTCATTTTTTTTTGACCTGTAGCGATGGCGCGATCGCACTATTTCTGTTTGTGCCTATAAAACAACATGGTTAAAAAAAATTATGTGTTTTTTCTATACCAAACCACATTTGTCGGCGCCGTGCCATCTTCCCACAGACAGATTTGCTGAAGTCAGTTAACAGTTGACAGTTGATAGTAGTCATTAGTAATTAGTCATTAGTCATTAGTCATTAGTCAGTAGGGGCGGTGGATGGTGCGTGCCCGCCCTCATCAGTCATTAGTCATCAGTGCTGTCCCCGCTCGTAAACCTTATCATCAGTCATCAGTCATTAGTCACAGAGAATCAGAAAAATACTCCCAATCTCCCCCTCTCCCAATCTCCCCCTCAGGAGCATCTCATTTTTGTAAAAAGCATTTTTTCTTTGAGTGCGAGCGTCCCCGCTCGCGTATTTTACAATACGCGAGCGGGGACGCTCGCACTATAATAAATGCAAAACTGAGATGCTCCCTCCCACGTCTCCCCTTTCTCCCCTTTCTCCCCTTTCTCCCCTTTCTCCCCCTCTCCCACTCCCCCCCTCTCCCACTCTCCCCTTTCTCCCACTTTCCCCTTTGTCCACTCGTCGAAACCAAGCAATTGATGCGCGCAGCAGCTTATGATAAATGAAGAGACAAACTGGATAAGTTGATTTCTGGGAGGAACTTACGATGAATCACAAGCTGGCAAAAATTATCGGATTATTTTTCGCAGCCGCCATCGTCTTCGGATTCATCGGTTACGCGGTGCAAAATCCCAACTCGGTCACCAACTCAGTAATGTCGATCGGCTTTCCGAATCTTACTACAGCTACCGCCAGCGCGATCGACAACCAGCGCAACCAAATCTATCTCAACGGCACCTGGCAATTTGTCCCCGCCACAGGCAACCCCCAAAGTCCCCCCGCCTCCCCAAATTGGGGCTCCATCCAAGTACCCGGAGACTGGCAAGAAGAAAAAAACGAATTCATACCCGGAATCATCACTCGCGGCACCGGCAAAGACTGGGAAAACTTCAACAGCAAACAACTATCAAAAGCTTGGTATCAGAAAAAAATAGACATTCCCGGCGAGTGGAAAAACCGCCGCATTTTTATCGACTTAGCCAGAGTCAGCACCGATGCAATTATCTTTGTCAACGGCATTAACTGCGGTCAAATCGAATGGCCCTACGGCAATATTGAAATTACCAAAGTAGCCAAACCAGGTCAAAATACAATATCTATTTTAGTCGCGGCAGTCTCCGACGAAAAAGACAAAGCCGTGATCATGAGTCCCACAGAAATATACACCACAAAATCCAACTTGCAATCGCGGGGAATCATCGGCGAAGTCAGGGTTCTTAGCGTGGCCCCAGGCCCGCTAGTTAGCGATGTATACGTCCAAACTTCCACCAGAAAAAAGCAAATTAAATTAGATGTAGAACTCAAAGACATTACCCAAAACGGTCAAGTTCAGCTTGTAGCGCAAATGCTCGACGAAAAAGGCAAAGTCGAACAAAAATTTACAGGCACTGCAACCGTTCAAGCCAAACCAATTCAAACCGTAAAAGTCCAGTGGGATTGGCAAAGTCCCCGCCTTTGGGATGCCGGCAAACCCAACCTCTACACCCTGCAATTAGAAGTAACAGGCAGCGGCGTTAACACGCAATACAACCAACCCTTCGGCTTCCGCGAATTTTGGGTACAAGGGCGCAAATTTTTCTTAAATGGCACCGAGTTTCGCCTGCGTCCCGCCTTGCATTCCGATACATGGGAAGGTGGCACAGTAGAAGTTTCAGACAGTTTAATAGACGCCTATGTAAAAGCTGGTTTCAATATAGCAGAAATCTGGCCTTGGAATCACGACGAACGGGGTAGATGGCACTTCAGAGAACTATTTTCCGAACGCGCAGACCTCAAAGGTTTTCCAATTATGGCGCCCGCATTAGATATTACTCCCATAGCTTGGAGCGAACAATGGAATAACCGCCAAATTATCGATCGCTGGAAAGGGCGAATGACAGCAGAAATGCGCCGCTACCGCAATCATCCCTCAGTATTAATGTGGGCAACAAGTCCCAATTATTTCGGCAACGGTGACGACCAAAATCCCCGCCGCATCGGCAAGAAAACAGTAGAAGGAACAATCGGCCCCGTCGAAGACCAGCGTTTGCGGGCAAAAACCCCCCTGGGAAATGAAGCTTTTGCTGCTATGAAATCTGTAGACCCAACCAGACCTGTAATGGTACATCAAGGCGGCACTTTTGGCGATGTTTATTCGCTAAATTCTTATTTAAATGTGATGCCGTTACAAGAAAGGGAAGAATGGATTTCAGAGTGGAGTAAAACCGGAGAAATGCCCTACATGGTAGTAGAATTTGGCACGCCTCTGCACGCGACCATGATGCGGAACCGCCAAGGTTTTGATAAGGTGATTGTTAGCGAACCTTGGATGACTGAATTTGCAGCAATTTACTTTGGCAAACAAGCTTACGACTTAGAAACTCCCACTTATAAACGTAAAATTCGCGAGCAATTTGTCAAGGATATGCAGTATAAAAGCTGGCACATGAGCAAGGATTTAGATTTTGCACCTGCTTTTCAAAAGTTGCAGTATTTATTCAGTACGAATACTTGGCGGACTTGGCGGACTTTTGGAATGTCTGGGGGCATGATTCCTTGGCAGCAAGGACACGGTTGGGATGTTTCGGATGCTGGCAGAACCAAGGTAGATCTGGGAGGATTTCAATCGGGTCGCCGAGGTGTTTATTTGAAGCAAGTGTCCAACAATCTGATGCATCATTTGCAACCAGAAGCTTACAAAATTTATCCGGCAGGGGAGGCAATTATGAAGAATAACGGCCCGACTTTAGCTTGGATTGCTGGTGCTAATCAGGCTTTTGCTGCCAAAGATCACAGCTTTTTTGCAGGCAGCAAATTGGCTAAGCAAATAGTATTAATTAACGATACCAGAGCGCAGCAAGATTTTGCATTAAATTGGCGAGTTATGGTCGGGGGAGAAGAGGTAGCAACTGGGGAGAAGAAGGGGAAAATTGACACAGCAGGCACGCTATTTTTCCCAATTGACGTGAAATTGCCAAATACAATTTCTAGCAAAGCTGACGGCGAAATTAGTTTAACTGCACGAATTGGCGATCGGCCGCATTCTGATACATTTCCTTTCCGGGTGTTTGCCAATCAAGCCAAAATCAAGGATACGCTAACAATCTTCGATCCAGTTGGCAAAACATCGGCAATGTTAAAGCAGTTAGGTTATAGTCTGGTGCCTTGGAATGGTTCGCAAGTTTTATCGCTATTAATTATCGGTAGGGAAGCTTTTTCTAGCGGGCAAAATTTGCCAGGAAATTTAGAAAATTTCGTGCGAAACGGCGGCAAAACAATGGTGTTTCCTCAGCGCCGGGAATGGTTGAAAAACATGGGTTTGCGGGTTGCCGAACACGTCAGCCGCCGCGCCTATCCAGTTGACAGCAATCATCCAGCAATTATCGGTTTAGACGGTGAAGATTTGCGGGATTGGATGGGGGAAAGTACGCTGGTTGAAGCTTATCCAGATACAACTCAAACTGGATCGAGATTGAGTCCAGCAAATATGCCTTGGTACGGCTGGCATTGGGGAAATCGCGGCGCAGTCAGCAGCGCTTCAATTGAGAAGCCGCACCGCAGCGGTTGGCGGCCAATTTTGGAATCTGAGTTTGATTTAGCTTATTCCCCGCTGATGGAATTGGATTATGGAAAAGGGCGGCTGATTTTAAACGAGTTGGATTTGGAAGACCATTATTCTGTAGATGGTGGGGCGGCGCAGTTAGTCCAACAAATTGTGAGTTACGGGACGAATTCTCCAATGCTTGGAAAGCCGGATAAGGTGGTTTTAATTGGGGGAGACAAAGATGCCAAGAAGTTGGACAGTTTGGGGGTAATTTATCAGCGGGCTAATGCGCTTTCTCAGGATGCTGGTTTGGCGATTGTGGGTGCCGAAGCGAATCTGAAAGATGCAGATTTGCGCGCTTATTTGAATGGTGGCGGAAATGCGTTTTTCTTGCCGCGTCAAGTACCTGTTGCGGGTTTGGGCGTGGGTTTGCAGCAGGCGAAGGATTTCGGGGGTTCGCTGGCGGTGCCTGGTTGGGATGAGGTGAAGGGGCTTAGCGGTTCGGATTTGCGATCGCGCTCTTTTTATGATACTTGGTTGATTAAGTCTGGGGGAGAAATCGGTGCTGACGGTTTGTTAAGCCGGGTTGCTGTAGGTAAGGGCGTGGCGATTTTCTCTCAAATTGACCCGGATAGTTTGAATGCTGATGCTAAGACTTATTTGCGTTTTACTCGCTGGCGGCAAACTCGGGCAAATGCTCAGATTTTAGCTAATTTAGGGGCAAGTTTTAGGGCCGATGGTGCTGTATTTAACGGTTCGAGTCAGGAGTTTTATCACCCGGATTATAAGACAGATTTTGAGAATGGGGACGATCCTTATCGGTATTATCGATGGTAGGAGTTACCAGTCAATGTTGACCGGATATTTGGCAAATATCGAATCGCAACTCACTAACACAGCGTCTTCTATATTGGCTTGAGCAATCAATAGGCGATCGAAGGGATCTTTGTGATGAGTTGGTAAGTTATTCAAGGCTAAAACATGAGCAATAGTAATAGGTAGCAATTCTATATTGTTAGTCACTTGCTGGCTTTCTATCACTTCTGTTAAAGGCAGATTCAGACTTAGTTTACCAAGTTGGAGCTTGATTTGGATTTCCCAAATGCTGGCAACACTTACAAGCAAAGTATTTTCTGGATTTTGACACAAGGCAAGAGCTTTTGGTGAAAGTCTTTGCGGGGAACTGTCCCACCAAATGAAGGTATGAGTATCGAGGAGTAATCTCATAGATTCCCTGTCCAGAATTCATCAGATAACGGTTCATCAAAATCCTCACTTGTCCAGATTGTTCCAGCGTGCAATCCTGCTGTGCGCGGCTTAGCTGGGGATGCAATGGGCGCTAATCGTACAAGGGGAATGCCACCTTCTGTGAGAACAACCTCTATACCTTTAAGTGCTAGAGATAATAACTCTTTTAAATTTGTTTGTGCTTCTTGTATGTCAACTGTTTTTGTGAGCATTGCAGTTATCCTAGCTAGGAGTTAAAAGTGCGATCGCATGGCAGAGTGCAATTTCCATATCAAACGGTCAAACTTATTATACTAAATATCACAGGTCAAAGTGTCGCTTAAAGCGCGGTTTGCAGGTTGCTGATGTCGTTGCTGCCGCCGCGGGCTAGGGGGATGATATGATCGATCGACAGTTCTGCTTCTAGTTTGGTTTGGCCGCAGCTTTGGCACTGATATTTGTTGCGGGTGAATACGTATTTTCTGACTTCTGGAGGAATGCGGATTCTCGGGGTTTTAGTCATTATTTTTAACCGCAGATGTTTGATGGATTAGCTGGGTGAGTTTTCTTGTTGGAGAAGTTGGCGGCGCAAATCATCGAGGGGGGATTCCGGTTGGTTGGTTTCTGAGTTGTTGTTTTCTGGTGTTTCTTCGACTTCTGGTTCGTCTGGGCAAAATTCTATGGTGACATTGAGTTTGAGCTTCATCTTCCCTTTCTTCCAGCCCTGAGCACCCACTCTGAGAATTTCACAATCTATACCCTCACCAAATCAGTTTTCATAAGCCCTAGTTTGTTGGTCAGTATTTAAACCTACATCAATATCTAGTTTCTGTTGGCTTAACGACTTATTGAGTGTCTGTGCTAACTCATCTTCAGGTAAAACTCTATTTACTGTTTCCTTGAGTTTTTCTACTTTAAGCATTGCGTCACCAAAAGATAAAGCATCATCATTACCGCAGTTATGGAAATCAAATTTATCTTCCATATTAATCTCTAAGTTCTTTAAACTGTCATCCTAACTATTTTAGAGTAGCATCTATATTTTGGCAAGAATCCCGGCGGTTGGAAACCGCGGCTATACAAACGATGTCCGCCTCCGCGGACTAAGAATGTCTTCAACCCGCGGAGGCGGGTTTTGTCTGTGTAGCCGCGATTTCCAATCGCCGTAATTTCAATCGCCAAAATTGCAATCATTCACTTACCACCCTCGTGCAAGTCCTATTTAATCTACTATTTCTAATTCCAAAGCTACCATCAAACAGCGATTAACGTGGTTTATAGCCTCAGTTGAAAAAGCACCCAGTTTGCGAGTAATCATTGACTTATTGAGGGTAAAAATGGACTCGCACCTAACTACAGACTCAACTCTAATACCAGCCAATGCAATTTCATCTCCTGTTATCAAATATTGAGCTGCCGTCAAAGAGCGAGTTGTCTTAGAAGTACAAGGTACAATCATCACATCGTCAATAATTTGGTTGAGATTATCTGCCGAAATTATCACAGCCGGACGCAGTTTAAACTGTGTTAGCTGAGTAGAAGGCATGGGTACTTGAGCCAACACTACATCACCTCTTCGCAAGTTCATCAGCAAATAGTTCGTCATAAATGTCATTTTCCGCACTCAGCCAATCTTGATAAGCTTGGGATACAAGCATCGGTTGAACAGATTCTTTTCCTGTTGTCAAAAACTGCGCTAGGTTGAGAAGTATTGCCAACTTATCATCGGGAAGTTGCTCGATTATTGTTAGAAGTTTTTGGCGAATGTTCATAGCAATCATTCACAATCCACAACAACGCTATTATTTTCTCCAATTACAGGCAACAAATGCTCGTGCAACTTCATCGCCTGCAAACAACTATTAATCACAGAAACCGCCCGATCGTACTCTTGAATCTTCTCTTCATTCTCAGCTTGCAGCCGCAGATTCTTAGCAATCTTCTCCTCAGCTTCCTGTGCCAAAGTTTGCTCCAAATAATCGCGGGCTTGACTGTATTTCTGCAAAATATCATCAGCTTGCTGTTCCGCCATCGGTAACAAATGCTCTTTCAGCGTTTGATTCACAGTTTGGCGGAAAGTTTGCCGAATGGTTTTCGATACTTTTGGCTCAAAATCTAGCCTCAATAATTGCCGAATTGCTGGTTGCGCGTCTACCATATTTTCGCAGTCAAAACCTTGGGATGTTTGCTGCAATGTTTCCCGGAATTGGTAAATCGAAAACGTGCCTTCGTCGTAAAAACGGGGACTTTCTCGCACGTAGCGATCGCACTCCACGCCCGCCGCATTCACCAAAGCACGAGAAACCCGCTGTGACAACTCCTCTAACTGCTGTTCAATTCCCCCGTCATTCCCCAACAACCGATAAAGCAATCGATAATATTCTGACTTACGAATGCTGTCTTTTAAATACTGGAAATAATTCTCAACCAGTGACTTAGTAGCCTCTACTAAAATATCTTCCAACTGATTGGCTAAATAATAAAGCGCTTCCACTAAAACCGCAATTAAAGGTGCAGTAGCATTCCGCGGATGAGTCATCAAAGTTCGTCCGTAAGCCGCCTCAACCGAAAATCCATCTAGCAATTCATCCAAGCGGCGAATCATCCGAGATTGCAGTTGGCGAAAATCTGTATCGAAAATATCGCATCTGTTCATAATCATATCATTGACTTCTTTGGCGATATGTTCTCGAAATTCCTGTCCGACTTGCTGCAATTCTTGATTTAGACGTAAAAGTTCTTGGGCTTTCATCGCTTCAATTTCGCGGGGCTGGCTGTCCAAATTCCGCTGAATTGTTTGGTATTGTTTCCGCAGTTGAATGCACAAATCCTCTAAATCGTCAGCGAGATTTCTGAACAGTTGCGGGCGCTTTTCTTTTGTGAGATAATCGGTGATGGCTGTGCGAAAATCTTCGATGCCGCTATCTTGAATTAATTGCTGAATTAATGGTTGACCTTGTTCTGCCAGAATCCGCACGTAGTTTTGACTGGGCGTTTCGTAGCTGTTAACTGAAATCCGAAATTTGCTGGGAGATAGTTTCCCGGAATTCGCACAGTAGCGGTTAAATTCGCTGACAAATAGCGGTGTTTCTTCAGTGTTTTCACTTTTACTATCCGCATTCGTGTCTGCATCAACTCGATCGCGACTTTCGACAAATATGCTATCCAAACCAAAGCGATCGCGCCCGGTTGTCCCTTTTATCAAACTCCCGTAAAATCCCAGCAATCCGCTGGTTTTATAGACTCTGGCGGTGTCGCGAAAGTCGGAATTAATCAGATTTTCCAAGCGCTGGATCAGTTGCGCGTTGTACCAAGTTTCGTCAATGCGGTTGAAAATGTAAAACAGGCGATCGCGAATTCCGGGATTCGATCGCGTTTTCTCCATCAACTCCGTCTCTTCCGTCGTCATTTCCCCAGACGACGCAGCCTTCAAGACGCACACAACCGCCGAAGTATCCGGGCTTTCAATCTTATCATAGGTCAATTCCGCATCCTGTTTGACAGGCGCATCAATTCCCGGCGTATCAATAATAATATTCCCATCTTGCAGCAGCGGATGGTAACAGTAATATTCAACTCGCTTGAGTACAGCGCTGTTGCTACCGCGCCGCGCGTAACTTGCAGCTTCCTTGAGATTGGAAAAATTAAACTGTTCCATCGAATAAGTTGCATTTTCCACAGCTTGAATGCGATCGCGATTCGCTTCAAACCCTTCTAAAAGTAGAGTCAAAGCCTTCGCTTGTTTAGCTCTCTCCGATTTATTTTCTCCGCCTTCCTTTTCGATAATTATGCTGCATCCCTGAGCTAAAATTTTAACTACATCTGTGAGATTAATATCAATTTCAGTAGTTAAATTTAACTGTTCGCAAAGAGCATAGGCTTGCTGGCGAATCTCAACTTCGCTCGAAAAAGTGAGAACAACACGCTCTTTTTGGGTAGATTCAGCGTAGGCGATATAGCATTCAGTACCGGTTGCGTGTCCGACCGCACTGTAGAGCAATTCTCGCTCCAACAAAGCATTAATTAGCATTGATTTTCCCGCACTGAAAGCGCCCGCAAACACAATCTCAAACTCGGGAGAAATTGCCTTTTTTAGAGAAGCTTGTACCGCCGTGATATCTTGTTGTCGCAAAGACGGTTCCTGACGCAGCAGTTGCAGTAGAGAGTCAACTTGCTCTTGCAGATTTTTGCATTGAGGCGGCATTTGAGTCATCGCGGCAGAATGCTCCTGTATTGTGGGAAAATTAGCTTGTTGTTAATTTTCGGCTAGTTCCTGAATAATTGCAACAGTAATTCTACTTATGTTATCGAGGATTGCTGAAAGTGCGATCCTCTTCGAGGGCTGCGCTAACGGCTATTGGGCGGCTAAATCTGGTGTTTCCAGCCAAGCTGACAAGTCGGACATTTGGGTAAAATTGAGCAAAGCTTCTCCTAAATCTTCTAATTTGGCGATCGACAATTCCCCGATTTGACTTTGAACTTCGGGAGTGACAGCACCTACACGGCGTTCCAACAGACGAACAATCAGTGCTATTTGTCCTGTTTTGATTCCTTCTTCTCTGCCTTCTTCTCTGCCTTCTTCTCTGCCTTCTTCTCTGCCTTTTTCTGTTCCTATTCGCACTGCTTTAGATATTGCACCTCGCCGATCTTGGATATAAATCTCCTGTTTTAGCAAGTCACTTAACTCGTCACGATTCAAATTAGCTCTACTTGCTATTGCAAATGCTTTATTGATTTCTGGCACAACTTCCATTGTTTCAGGTACTGTGTTTAAGTCTCTGGCAGTTTTGAGAAAATAAAGCCATTTGTCGGTCAAAGTTTCTAACTCCTCCAGACTTTTTTTAAACTTGGGTAACTCGACAAAAACTAATTCGATATCGTAAATAGGATAATCACTTAAAAACTCTCTTTCTTTCAGAACAAACCGCGAAGTTACTTTGTCAAAATCCTCAAACATTTCAAAATCAGTAATTGTCAAGGCAATCACTGGATTCAACATTACATATTGATCGGCTGTTTCTAATTGCGTGGAATAAGCTTTGGCTGCATTGTACAAAATTCGCTTTTCAAAAGCCTCTACGTTCAAAACCTGCATCTCGATAATGACAGTTGTGCCGTCATTTAAGTTGGCTCTAATATCTAAGTAAGTATCCTTAAGACCTCGAATTAGCGGCAATGAATAAGGATCGACGATTTCTAAACTTTCGATGGTGGGCTGATTGTCATATAGCAAGGCATTCAAAAAACTAATTAGAATGTCTTTGCTATTTTCAGAACCAAAGATTTTTTTGAAGGCAAAATCAGTTTTAGGATTGATGAATGTGAACATATAGGTAATGGGTAATGGGTAATGGGTAATGGGTAATGGGTAATCGGTAATGGGTAATGGGTAATGGGTAATCGGTAATCGGTAATGGGTAATGGGTAATCGGTAATCGGTAATCGGTAATGGGTAATCGGTAATGGGTAATCGGTAATGGGTAATCGGTAATGGGTAATCGGTAATCGGTAATCGGTAATGGGTGATGGGTGATGGGTGATGGGTGATGGGAAACCCCTGACGCCCTCAAGGCGGAATTGGCTGATGGGTAAGGTGCGCAGTGCGCACCTACATTTCGGTAAGGTGCGCAGTGCGCACCCTACAATTAATCATACAAATTCTGACGCGGTTTAAAAGTCTCAATTTGCCGCAATTTTTCGTACAATTCCCGTTCTTCGTCACTAATTTCCTTGGGAATTAACACCTGAATTTCTACTAGCTGATCTCCCCGATCGCCATTTCCAGTCGGATAGCCCTTATTCGCCAGCCGCAACCGCTTCCCAGACGTGACTCCCGGTGGCAGTTTCATCTTAACCAAGCCGTCTAGAGTCGGCACTTCAATGTCTCCCCCCAACACCGCTTCGCAGGGCGTCAGCAGCAATTCGCAGCAAATATCTGACATTTCCAAGCGGAAAAATGGATGGGGAGAAACGGTGATTTTTAAGTACAAATCGCCGCCGCCAATACCTTGATTTCGCAGGCGAATTCGCTGGCCCGATACCATCGCCCCTGGCATATTTACCTCTATCCACCGCCCGTCATCCAAGCGGATGCGCTCGGTACCGCCGGAATAAGCCCTTTCCAAAGGCAGAGTCAGCCTCGCATCAATGTCTTGTCTGATTTCGCGATCGTCTATTTCCCTGGTTTCGCGTCGAATTTCGCGATCGTCCAAATCCCTTCTCTCTTCCCGAGAATTAGCAACATAACTGGTTTTCTTAGAAGCCGTATTCCACGGTTCCGAAGTGGGAACTCGCGGTGCATCATTCTCTGTCGCCATCCTCACTTCCCGGCGCCTTCCGAGGACTTGATCGAGAAATTTATTAAAATCTGAGTAATCGCTAAAATCGATATCTTCGGCAGGCTTTTTGCGGCTATTTTTACTATTTCCCCAACTTTTAAAATTGGGAAGTTTTACGCCTTGTTTGCCTTGAAATCCCTTTTGTTTCCAGAATTTACTAAACTGATCGTATTGAGCGCGCTTTTCGAGATCGGAAAGAATATCGTAAGCTTCATTAATATCTTTAAACCTATCTTCGGAAGATTTATCTCCGGGATTCACGTCAGGGTGTAACTGTCTCGCGAGTCGTCGATAGGCTTTTTTTATCTCGTCAGCCGTAGCATCTCTGGGCACTCCCAGTATTTGATAGTAATTACGAAAGTTTTGCATAATTTGAGAAGAAGGAAGAAGGAAGAGGGAAGAAGGAAGAAGGAAGAGGGAAGAAGGAAGAAGGAAGAGGGAAGAAGGAAGAAGGAAGAGGGAAGAAGGAAGAGGGAAGAGGGAAGAGGGAAAGATGTTTTATTCTGGTTTAAGTTTATTGATTGTGCTGACAATTAGTCGTGTGACTTCATCTACTTCTTTAACAACCGGTGATATTTGCTGGTGCGTTCCTAACCCCACTTTTTCAGAAATCACTAAATGAGTATCCAGTTCTCGCAGCGAACCGAGAGTTATTTGTAAATATCGAATATACTCTTTCGTGCTCACCGAATAGCAAGGGTTTGAAGCCCCAGCATGAAGGCAGATTGTGATAAGAACGGAGTTTAAATCTCTGTTCTTATCACTTCGCTGTCAACTGTCAACTGTCAACTGTCAACTGTCAACTGTTTAAACGTCCATATCCCTCAGCAATGTTAGCTGGTACTGATACAGATGCACGGCGAATTTGACTGGTAATACCATAAAGTTCAGATGGATGAAATGATTTGGTTAATTCGTAGCAAAGTTGACAAAGATAAATACCCCGCTGCCAGATGTATTGTTCTCTATGACTCATAAAAAAATATAGTTTTCTCCTTGCTGATTATAGTAATCTCTATCTATTTCCAAGAAGTCTAGTGTAGTAGAGGAGAGAAAAAAGAAGTCCAGAAGAAGTGGAAAAAGGGCGGTCACATATTCTCTGCTAAAAATCCGCTATTTTCCTTCTTCCTTCTTCCTTCTTCCTTCTTCCTTCTTCCTTCTTCCTTCTTCCTTCTTCCTTCTTCCTTCTTCCTTCTTCCTTCAATTACAACCAATCATCGTCGTCATCCCAGTCGTCGCTTTGATTTTGATAGGGGCGAGTTGGGCGGTTATTGCTGGTTCTGCGATCGGGTGTGCGATCGTATGGGCGATCGGGTGTGCGATCGTAAGATCGATCGCGATCTGGCATACGATCGCGATCGTAAGAGCGATCGTAAGGGCGATCGGGCATTGGATCGACTGTCGATCGCCTGTAGGGCTTAGCATTTTGATAATAGCTGCTGTCATCGCTGCGCCGCTTGGTACTATCGCCTGTAAAAGTCCGCTTCACAGACTCAAAGAAATCATCATCATCGTCATCATCAGCAAAGGCCGCGACTTCCCGACTCAAATCGTAAAGAGCATCCTGCAAATCCGAGCCAACTTGGTCAACTCCCCGCTCATCCTTACGTTCCAAACTGTCTCGCAATTCCCGAATTAAAGTTTCAATGCGCTGGCGGCTTCTTTGGGCAAACTGCATTCCGCGATCGAGTGCAACTTCCCGCAACTGTCGCTCAGCTTGATAAGCCAAAGCCTCAGCGCGATTGCGTTTTTCCACCTTTTCCCGCTGCAACTTATCAGCTTGAGCAAACTGTTCCGCATCGCGAATCATTTGATTCACTTCCTGCTGGCTCAGCGTCGAAGCACCTTGCACAGTAATGCTTTGTTCCCTGCCGGTAGTTTTGTCCAAAGCAGTCACCAACAGCATCCCGTTAGCATCAATATCAAAAGCCACTTGTACCTGCGGGATCCCTCGCGGTGCCGGCGGAATTCCCGTTAATTTAAACCGTCCCAAAGACTTATTATCTCTACCTAATTCCCGTTCCCCTTGGATGATGTGAACTTCTACCACAGTTTGGTTGTTTTCAGCAGTCGAAAAAATATCCGATCGCCTAACTGGAATAGTAGTATTGCGCGGAATCAGTTTTTTCATCACCCCGCCGATGGTTTCCAAGCCCAGGGACAGGGGCGTCACATCCAACAGCAGCACGTCGCGGACATCCCCGCCCAAAATCCCCGCCTGAATAGCAGCACCCACCGCCACAACCTCATCGGGATTGACATTTTGATTCGGTTCGCGATCGATCAAACTCCGCACAATTTCCTGCACCAAAGGAATGCGAGTCGAACCGCCGACCAACACAACTTCATCAATCCGAGAAGGACTCATATTGGCATCAGCCAAAGCTTGTTTCACCGGACGGCGCATCCGCTGCACCAAATCGCTGCACAGCCCCTCAAATTGACCGCGAGTCAAACGCGTTTCCAAATGCAAAGGCCCATCTTCATTTGCATCAATAAACGGCAAATTAATCTCAGTGACGCCAACTCCCGACAGCTCTATTTTTGCTTTTTCTGCCGCTTCGATCAAGCGCTGCAAAGCTTGGCGGTTTTTGCGTAAATCCACGCCTTCTTTTTCTAAGAATTGTTCAGCCAACCAATCAACAATTTTGGAGTCAAAATCATTGCCACCCAACTGAGTATCGCCGCTAGTTGCTTTAACTTCAAATACTCCATCTCCAACATCTAAGATAGATACATCAAAAGTACCGCCGCCCAAATCAAAAACTAAGATTGTTTGACTTTCTCGCCTTTCCAAACCGTAAGCCAAAGAAGCCGCAGTCGGCTCATTTAAAATCCGCTTCACATCAAGTCCGGCAATTCTGCCAGCATCCCGCGTCGCCTGTCGCTGCGAGTCGTTGAAATAAGCAGGAACAGTGATTACAGCCCCCGTAACTTCTTGTCCCAGATAGCGGCTGGCTTCATCGGCCAACTTCCGCAACACCATCGCCGAAATTTCCTCTGGGGCGAAATCTTTTTTCAGGCGAGGGCATTTGATTTTGATGTTTCCGTTGTCGTCGCGGCGAGTTGTGTAAGGGACGCGCTTTGCTTCTGGAGTCAGTTCGGTATATTTGCGCCCGATGTACCGTTTGACGGCGTAAAAGGTGTTTTGGGGGTTGAGAACATTTTGGCGTCTGGCCATTTGTCCGACAAGGCGTTCTCCTTCCTTGGTGAAAGCAACCACCGAAGGAGTTGTCCGCATCCCTTCTGCGTTGGCAATCACAACCGGTTTGCCGCCTTCCATGACGGCTACTACTGAGTTTGTCGTTCCGAGGTCAATGCCAACTACTTTTCCCATACGTCCGTTGTCTCCTGTGGCGTTGTGTGTAGCTTTTTCAATATAAGCGTTAAGTTCGATCGCATTTATTGTACCGCGTCGAGCCACGGGGCTGCGGGGGGGTTATCTCACTTCGGGCTAGCGGTTGGGGTTGGTTGGGTGCGATCGACCTTTTTTCCATATGGCTTTGGCGCAGGGACTGAGGAGCAAATTGATTAGAATGGAGAGCAAAAGTTATCCTATCATCAACATCAAAATTAAAAGCCGTTAGCGCAGCCCTCGAAGAGGATCGCACAAACACCTTCAATCACCATAAAACCATGAAATTCAGCTTAGATGTAGAAAACAATCCCACAGGCTGGCCGGATCATACTCAACTACCCGAATCAGACGGTACTTTTGTGAAGAACTTTCAAGAACATCCCCAAAGCATTTTACTAACCGATTCCATAACTCCTATCTTAGAAAGAATTCACGCTGACGGTAACTATTGTATCGGTCAAGATAGCGGTATTTATTGGCGATTAACTGACCCCTTAGAAAAGGGTGCAGAAGCACCTGACTGGTTCTATGTACCGAATGTTCCACCAACATTGGATGGTAAATTTCGCCCTTATTATGTGTTGTGGCAAGAGTTTATATCACCGTTGATTGTGTTAGAGTTTGTATCCGGGAATGGTGCTGAAGAACGGGACAGAACGCCTTTATTGCGATCGGGCAAACAGGAAACTAAGGCTGGTAAATTCTGGATTTATGAAAATGTCATACATCCGGCATTTTATGGAATTTATGAAGTCAGCAAGGCTAGTGTTGAAGTCTATCATCTGATCGAAGATAGGTATCAATTAGTTGCAGCAAACGATCGCGGTCATTATCCGATTCCACAGTTAGGAGTAGAATTGGGAATTTGGCAAGGTACTTATCAAAATATGGAATTACCTTGGTTGCGCTGGTGGGATAGTGAAGGGAATCTGTTGTTATCGGGGGCCCAAAGAGCCGATCGCGCTGAAGACCAATTAGAGCAATTACGCGCTCAATTGCGATCGGCTGGAATTCAACCAGAACTCTAAAGAAAGAAGAGGAGACGGCAGTGCCGTTTCCCTACAATTAATCTAACATTATTCATCACAGAAAAAACCAAGTGCCACGCATTTTTGACAACATCGAACTATCTCTGCTACCAGCATTACGAGAAACCATTAAACTCTCCTACCGTGCCGATTTTTGCGTGGGCTATTTCAATCTCAGGGGATGGCGGAGCATTGGCGATTTAATCGAAGCATATGTGGGAAATCGGGGAGCATGCTGCCGCCTTTTGGTGGGAATGCAAAGCTTGCCATCCGATGAATTGAATGCTAGTTTTAGCCTGATTTCCCATCATCGGGGGATTGACAATAGTACAATTATTCGCCTCAAAAAACGGATGGCTAAGGAGTTTCGTCATCAGTTGACAATCGGGGCTCCCAGTGATATTGACGAACAAGGCTTACGCAGATTGAGCTATCAGATTAAAACCGGAAAAGTTATTGTTAAATTATTTCTAGCTTATCATCTACACGCGAAGCTCTATCTCGTTCATCGTCACGATCCAAATAGTCCGATTGTCGGTTTTTTGGGTAGCAGCAATCTGACTTTATCGGGACTATCAAAACAAGGAGAATTGAATCTTGATATCTTAGATTCTGATGCTTGTAATAAGTTGCAAAAATGGTTTGAAAACCGCTGGGAAGAATACGGCTGTATTGATATTTCTAAGGAACTCGCCGAAATTCTCGATCGCAGTTGGGCGCGATCCGAACTGATTCCACCCTATCACATCTATCTCAACATTGTCTATCATCTGTCACACGAGGCGATCGCAGGTATTTCCGAATTTCAGATTCCCCGCGATTTTAAGGGTTTATTTCAGTTTCAAGAAGAAGCCGTTAAGCTAGCAGCCCGTCACATTACCAAACGGGGAGGCGTGATTATTGGCGATGTGGTAGGTTTGGGCAAAACTTTAGTCGGTACAGCTATTGCCAAAATTCTCCAAGAAGATTGTCTCTTGGAAACCCTGATTATTTGTCCGAAAAACTTGGTCAAAATGTGGCAGGAGTATGCTGATAAATATCGCCTCCTGGCAAAAGTCTTATCCATCAGTCGGGTACAGCAAGAATTGCCGGAATTGCGACGCTATCGAGTTGTGTTAATTGATGAAAGTCACAACCTCAGAAATCGAGAAGGCAAGCGATATCGAGCGATTCAAGAATATATTGCCATCAATGAAAGTAAATGTATTCTGCTTTCGGCAACTCCTTATAATAAAACCTATTTAGATTTATCTGCTCAGTTGCGACTGTTTATTCCCGAAGACCAAAATTTAGGATTGCGGCCCGAAGCTTTGCTAAATCAATTGGGCGGCGGCAGTCAAGGAGAGTTAGAATTTATGAAGCGACATCAATGTTCGGTGCGCTCTTTAGCGGCTTTTGAAAAGAGCGAACATCCTGATGATTGGCGAGATTTGATGAAGCGCTACATGGTGAGGCGAACTCGCTCGTTTATCAAAGATAATTATGCGGAAACCGATGCAGAAAAAGATCGCAGATATCTAGAATTTGCCAATCGCACTCGCTCCTATTTTCCCGATCGCCTTCCCAGAACCATTAAGTTTTCCTCGGAAACTTCCACAACCAACTCCCAGCTTGACTTTGAGGAAATTGTCGAAGTCATCAACGCCCTAAATCTGCCCCGTTACGGACTCGGAAATTACATCGCCAAAAAACCCAAACAACAGCCGACTGAAGCAGAACAGCGACAGTTAAATGCCCTATTTCGTGGCGGTCGTCGGTTGATGAGATTTTCCGCGGACAAACCTGTTTAAACGGCTAGAAAGCAGCGGGAGTGCGTTTATTCAGTCGATCGAGCGGCACATCCTGCGGAATTTTGTTTATTTGTATGCGATCGGGCAAAACTCCGATATCCCGATCGGCACTCAGGATGCAGAATTGTTGGATACCCGCAACAGCGATGAAGATGCTGATTCAGTTGTAATCAGCAATTTTGATACCGAAGAAACCGAAGATGATTCGGGAGAACTCTTAGATATCGAAGCTGAATTGCTATTAGGAGAAAAAGGTTTTCAACAGCGAGCAAAAGTAGTTTATGGAGAATATAAAACACGCTACCAACGCAGATTTAAATGGCTAAAATCAGACTTTTTTGATAGCAACAAGTTAAAACAGGATTTGCTAGCAGATGCCCGCTGTTTAATTGAAGTATTGCAAACTTGCAGTGCATGGCATTCTCAACCAGATCAAAAGTTAGCAGCTTTGGTGACATTGCTCACCGAAACTCACCCGCGCGAGAAGGTACTAATTTTCACTCAATTTGCCGATACAGTCCGCTATCTAACTGATAATTTAACTCAGCTCAAAATAGCAGACATTGCATCAGTGACAGGCAAATCAAAAGACCCCACAGAACTCACATTTAGGTTTAGTCCAACTAGCAACAATAAGCGGGATAAAATCTCCCCAGAACAAGAATTGCGTGTCTTAATTACCACCGACATTCCGAGTGAAGGTCACAACTTACAAGACAGTGCAATTATCGTTAACTATGACTTACCTTGGGCAATCATCCGGTTGATTCAGCGGGCGGGAAGAGTAGACAGAATCGGGCAAACAGCCGATCGCATTTTGTGCTATTCATTTTTGCCAGACGAAGGAGTAGAACGGATTATCAATCTCCGCGCCAGACTGCGCCGACGGTTACAGGAAAATGCCGAAGTTGTCGGCACCGACGAGACATTTTTTGAGGACGATTCACCACAAGTCATTCTGGATATTTACAATGAAAAATCCGGGATTTTAGATGGAGAAGAAGATGCCGAAGTTGACCTAACATCAGAAGCTTTTCAGATTTGGAAAAATGCGACTGACAATAATCCGACTTTGAAGAAAACCATTGAATCAATGCCAAATGTAGTTTACTCAACTCGCGCTCATACACCCGTACCATTGCAGCCAGAAGGAGTTTTATTGTACATGAAAACTACCGAGGGTAATGATTCGTTGATTTGGGTCGATCGCGCGGGAAACAGTGTCACACAATCGCAAATCGCAATATTAAGAATTGCCGCCTGCGACGAAGCGACTCCTGCCATTTCGAGAGACAAACAGCATCACGAATTAGTCAAAAAAGGTGCTGAATTGATAGCAGAAGAAGAGTTAACTGCGGGCGGACAATTAGGGAGATCCTCCGGTGCTCGGTTCCGAACCTACGAACGTTTGAAAAATTACGCGCAGTCCATGCGTGGTACAATATTCGCATCCGAGGAATTGGCAAAAGCCATTGATGAAATTTACCGCTATCCCCTGCGCCAGTCGGCAATTGACACGTTGAATCGGCAGTTAAAAAGCGGTATTGGCGATCGGGCATTAGCAGAATTAGTCGTAGGATTGAGGATGGATGACCGTTTTTGTATAGTTAGTGAAGATGGAGACAAACGGGAACCAATGATTATTTGTTCTTTAGGCTTGTTTCAGAGGATATAATTATTGGGAGTCGAGAAACCGGGAACGGGCAAGATGCCCATTCCAAAATCAAATTAAGTCTTGTGGAACGGGCATCTTGCCAGTTCTTGAAAATAGTACAACATCTCAGATTTAACTTACTTCTTCCTTCTTCCTTCTTCCTTCTTCCTTCTTCCTTCTTCCTTAATATATAACCATGCCGCAAACACTTACAGAATCCCGTCAACTTCTCCAAGACTTTGAATTCAACAAACTATTCGTCCAACAACTCGGTTGGGATAATCCATCATCCCGCAAAACCATACCCACAGAAGTTGATGGCGAGACTTATTCCCGAACAGCCATCGCCCAACTTTTAGGAGTAGTTATATATGAAATTACCACCGCTAGCGGTAACATTCCCAATGCGGCCCAAAGATTGACAATCTATCGCGAAATTGTCCAGATATCCCGCGAAAATATATTAATTTTTATTGATGCAAATCGGACTAAATCTCTTTGGTATTGGGTGAAGTGCGAAGGTACAAAACTTTATCCTCGCGATCGTGTATATGTGAAACGGGAACCTTGCGATTTAATGTTGAGTAAAGTCACAGCTTTAAAAGTTGAATTAGCAGAATTAGGAACGCTATCGGTGATTGATGTCGCCCAAAGATTGCAGGCTGGATTGGATGTTGAACGAGTTACTAAGAAGTTTTTTGAAGAGTTCAAACAGCAACACGTTGAATTTTTAAGTGTGATTTCCGGGATAGATAAGGAGACAGACAGGCGCTGGTATACTTCGGTTTTACTCAACCGTTTGATGTTTGTTTATTTTTTGCAGCGCAAAGGGTTTATCGACAGCGGCAAAATGCTATATTTGCAGGAAAAGTTAGCTGAAAGTAAACTGCGGGGAACCGATTTATTTTACTCGGAATTCTTGAAAACACTGTTTTTTGAGGGATTTGCTAAGCCACAATATGAACGAAGTTCTCAGGTTGAAAGGCTGATTGGCAATATTAAATATTTGAATGGGGGACTATTTCTGGAACATCCCATCGAACAGAATTATCTGAATATTGCTATACCCGATGCTGCTTTCGAGAAAATATTAGATTTATTTGCGCGCTATTCTTGGAATCTCGACGATACGGTTGGTGGGAAGGAAAACGAAATTAATCCGGCAGTTTTGGGATACATCTTTGAGAAATACATTAACCAAAAAGCCTTTGGTGCTTATTATACCAGGCCGGAGATTACTGAATATTTGTGCGATCGCACAATCAACAAACTAATCCTCGATAAAGTCAACCAATCCCTCAACTCCTCCAACTCTTCCTCCCCCTCCCCCTCTTTCTCCCCCCTTAGCAAGGGGGGCCGGGGGGGTTCTTCTCATCAATTTGAAACAATCACCGAACTCCTCACCAATCTCGACGCAAATCTCTGCCGCCGCCTACTAGAAGAAATCCTCCCAAACCTCACATTATTAGACCCAGCCTGCGGTTCCGGCGCGTTTTTAGTCGCAGCGATGAAAACGCTGATTTACATCTATTCAACAATCATCGGTACAAGCAAGTTTTTAACCGACCACTACCTCAACGACTTACTCAAAACCATCGAAACAGAGCATTCATCACTCAACTATTATATCAAAAAACGGATTATCAGCGACAACCTCTACGGCGTGGATATCATGCCGGAAGCAGTGGAAATTGCGAAATTGCGACTATTTTTAGCCTTAGTTTCGGCGGCGCAGAATGTCAGCGACTTGGAACCGCTGCCGAATATTGATTTTAACATCATGGCTGGCAATTCCTTAATTGGATTGATTCGGGTTGATGAAGAACGATTTGATTCTGTAGGAAATTCGCGCCAAGGTAATTTACTGCAAATTTTAGCTTCTGCTAATTACAAAGGAATTTTAGCGGACAAGAATAAGTCGATTGATTTATATAAAAAACACGCTTTTCAGTCTGGGGAAGAGGAAGGAACTTCTCAAGAATCGCGATTATTGAATTTGCGGCAGCATATTGAAAAGTTAAACCAGGAGTCGCAAGTCAAGTTAAATCAGTTATTGTTTGATGAGTTTACCAGGCTGAAAATTAAGTACGAAGAGGTGCAGTTAGCGGGGAAACCTCATAAACGAGTTTTAACTATTGATGATATTGCAAGATTGCAACCGTTTCACTGGGGATATCACTTTGACAGAATTTTAGAACGGGGAGGATTTGATGCGATTATTGCTAATCCACCTTGGGAAGTTTTCAAGCCAGATGCTAAGGAGTTTTTTGCTAATCATAGCAATTTAGTGACGAAAAAAAAGATGGATATTAAGAGCTTTGAAAAAGAGCAAAAGAAACTCTTGCAAGATTCTGAAGTTGCTAATGCTTGGTTGGAATATCAGAGCAATTTTCCCCACATTAGTGCTTACTATTGTTCAGCAGAACAGTACAAAAATCAGATTTCGATTGTCAATGGTAAAAAAGCAGGTACGGATATTAACCTCTATAAACTTTTTGTAGAACAATGTTTTAATCTCTTACGCAGAGGTGGCGAGTGCGGGATTGTGATTCCCAGCGGCATTTACACTGACTTGGGTACTAAGCAACTGCGGGAAATGTTATTTAGTCAAACACAAGTCACGGGGTTATTTTGTTTAGAAAATCGCAAAACAATTTTTGAAGGGGTTCATAAGAGTTTCAAAATAGTTGTTCTTACTTTTGAGAAGGATGGGATAACAACTGAGTTTTCCTCTGCTTTTATGCGTCTTGATGTGGAGGAACTGCAAAGGTTTCCTAATGCTGATAGCTTGCGAATTAGCGTTGAATTAGTGCGGAAGTTATCTCCTGACTCTCTGTCGGTGATGGAGTTTAAAAATGATGGAGATATTCGGATTGCTGAAAAAATGCTGCAATTCCCGTTACTTGGCGAACAGATTAAGGGGAAATGGAATTGTATACTACATCGCGAATTTGACAGGGGTAACAGAACTGATTTTTTTCAACTTCAAGCCACAAGCAATAGTCTACCACTTTTTGTAGGAAAAATGTTTCATCAATTCACTAAAACTGATGAATCTGCGCCATACTGGATCGAAGAAAAAATGGGGAGAAAAGAATTACTTGGAAATAATAAAGATTGCAATCAGATACTTGATTATCAATGCTATCGTTGGGTACATCGACGAATTGCTCGTAATACTGACTCGCGTACATTAATTACGACCATTGCTCCCAGCAGAGTGTTCTTTGATAATAATAGTACCAGTATCGATTTAGGTAAATCTAAAATTGGTCAAGCAGAAATGTTGGCTTTTTGTGCAATGTGTAACTCTTTTATTGTGGATTGGTTTCTCCGTCAAAAAGTGACTACAACTCTTAATATGTTTTATATTTACCAAATTCCTATCCCGCGATTAACCACTGGTGACAAATACTTCTCGGACATCGTACAGCGCGCCGCAAAACTGATCTGCACTGCCCCAGAATTTGACGAATTAGCCCAAGAAGTCGGCTTAAACTCGCACCGAGAAGGCGTTACCGATGAAACAGAACGCGCTAAATTGCGAGCGGAATTAGATGGCATCATCGCTCACCTTTACGAATTAACGGAAGCAGAATTTGCGTATGTTTTGACTACTTTTCCGATCGTCCCAGAAGCTGTAAAACAAGCAGCATTGGCAGCATATCGCACGTTTTCATGTATGTAAAAGTATTGTAGGGTGCGTCAGCCCACAGCGTTTACCTTAGCTTTTGGAGCGATTGAGCTGACGCACCCTACAGGCCTCGTTAGTGGTTTAAATGCGTAACCTTTCCAAGCAAAAAAACTGGGTTTTTCACTGAATCTGCGGGTGAAAATCAAAGATTTTTGCAAAAACCCGGTTTCTGATTCCCCCACTAACTCAGATTACCTACATTCAACTCACCGAGGCGCTTCAAAATACTCAGCACGGTGTACAACTCGTTCCCTGGATTTAAAAGGCAAAACTTCCGAGAAAAAGCGTACTGCGGTGTTTCCCCCTTAACTAATTTGACAAATAGAAAATCTGCCCCATTCGTTAACAATCCGTAAGTAGGTCGATCGCTCTTCAGATTAGCTAACATATAAGCTAGCAACTGCGGAATCCCTACTTCCAAAGAGAACGCCGCTTTCTTGGACTCGATAACTACTACCCAAAACTCCTGAAACAAAGCTAGAACATCCAACTGTCCCCTGACAATCATTCCTTCATCTTCGTCAACAATTTCTACAGACTTTTCGGAAGTAACGTGAAAAGGAGCAAGATAAAAATCTGCTAAATCCAACAATGGAGACAATACTACCATTTTGACTGTATTTTCTAGAAGTGGGGGATATTCTAGTAAATTTGTGTAACTTGCTTGCACTCTGTCTAATCGCTGTTTCTCAGCTTCTGAGATTTCTGGCAAATTATCCTGCCACTCGCGAAAGAATTGGTCATCTCTGACTAATTTAATTCCAAATTTTGTTCTCAAGCCGTACATCGTGACATTTCGAGCTTGAATTGTTTGTACCATCGTTTTATACTAAGTTTAAAGTCTATACAGATTGTGCCCTCAAGTGGTCATTCCCATCTATAAAATAGATGTTTTACCTAATGGCTGTATCTATTAGCTCTTGATTTCCAACACAGAAACTCTCTTTTCAAGTTCTAATAGCCTCTGAATCATTGGTATATCTTCGACAGAATCTAGATGACTAGCTAGAGCGCTAACTATGACATCAGTTTGAGATATGCCCGTTTGCTGAACATATCTTTTGAGCTTGCTAAAAAGACTACGGGGAACTCTCACAGCTATTTGAGATTTCTTACTCGGAGATAGCCCTTTGTGTTTAGGTTCTATACTTAATGGTTCTACTGCTTCAGTAGGATGATCTGCCTGTGTAGAGCTACCTACTTTGTAAGCTTCATAGTCATTTTCACGAAGTGTGAAAATTCGTCTGATAAAACACTTATGATTTCCGGTAGGAGGGGCATCATCTTCTAATTCTGCATACCCCACTAAAGTTTGACCTTGCTGAAGCTCTGAAAGACGTTTTTTAGAGACTCCTTTTCTGGTAGAAAAATTTACCTCGCTCTCTCGCACCCAAGGCATTTTGCTGATATCTACAAGCCAGGCAATTTCGGCTTCGTGCCTTAAGGTCTCGTCGCTGACAAAACTGTTCATAGTTTTTATTTTCAGTATGTTTACTAATTATAGCACGTAGGGCAAAAAATAGCAACTGCATGGCAAATTTCCCTAAAAATAGCTAAGAACCAGATCGCCCCGCACCGGACACGGCACAACCACGTCCCTACAGATTGCCCAAAATTTTGTAACGAGTTGTAAAGTATAATGAACACAAAGTGAATATAGAGGCCAAGTAGTATTAAATGCGAGTTGCGATCGCCGGAGCAGGCTTAGCAGGACTTTCCTGCGCTAAATATCTTACCGATGCGGGTCACACCCCCATCCTCCTAGAAAGTCGGGACGTACTCGGCGGTAAAGTAGCCGCCTGGAAAGATGCAGACGGCGACTGGTACGAAACCGGCCTCCACATCTTCTTCGGTGCATACCCAAATATGCTGAAACTCTTCAAAGAACTTGACATTGAAGACAGGCTGCAATGGAAAGAACATTCGATGATTTTCAATCAGCCGGAAACGCCCGGAACCTATTCTCGCTTTGACTTTCCCAATATTCCGGCTCCGTTGAATGGCCTTGTGGCTATCCTCAGAAACAACGATATGCTCACCTGGGCCGAAAAAATCAGTTTCGGCATTGGTTTGATTCCGGCGATACTTCAAGGCCAGAAATACGTCGAAGAAATGGACAAATACTCGTTTTCAGACTGGCTGAAAAAGCAAAACGTCCCCCCCAGAGTCGAAAAAGAAGTATTCATCGCCATGTCCAAGGCGCTGAATTTTATCGACCCCCACGAAATATCTGCAACCATTCTGCTGACAGCCCTCAACCGCTTCTTGCAAGAGACAAAAGGCTCGAAAATGGCCTTTTTAGACGGTTCCCCTACGGAGAGGTTGTGTCAGCCGATGGTAGACTACATAACTGAACGCGGTGGCGAAGTCCGGCTGAATGCACCCATCAGAGAGTTTTTGCTCAATGATGACAACACGGTGCGCGGTTTCCAGATTGGTGGCGTCAAGGGGGCCGAGGAAGAAATTCTGACGGCCGATACTTACGTTTCGGCGATGCCGGTTGACCCGCTGAAGTTGATGATGCCGAAACCTTGGGGCGAAATGGCTTATTTCAAAAAGCTCGAAGGTTTGGAGGGAGTACCGGTGATTAATGTACACTTGTGGTTCGATCGCAAGCTGACAGATATCGACCATTTGCTATTCTCGCGATCGCCCTTACTGAGCGTCTACGCCGACATGAGCAACACCTGCCGCGAATATGCCAACCCAGACAAATCCATGCTGGAACTGGTACTCGCACCCGCCAAAGACTGGATTGGCAAATCTGACGAAGATATCGTCGCAGCCACAATGGTCGAGTTAGAAAAACTCTTTCCCGACCAAATCCCAGAACCCGCCAAAGTGCTCAAATATCACGTAGTCAAAACCCCACGTTCCGTCTACAAAGCCACCCCCGGACGCCAGGAATGCCGTCCCTCGCAAACAACTCCGATTAGCAATTTCTATCTAACGGGGGATTATACGATGCAGCGTTATCTTGCGAGTATGGAAGGTGCCGTGCTTTCTGGTAAGCTGACAGCGCAGGCTATTTCAACTGCCAATAAAAAATGAAAAATTAAGAATTTTTCATAAAGACTGGGGCTGACGCACGGGCGACCAGAAACCGGGTTTTTAGCCAAAATATTTGCTTAGAACCCTCAATCTCGGTTCAAAAACCCAGTTTCTTTGTTCAGATGCGTAAGTCCTCAAGACGTAAAAGAATCTCCTGTTGTCTCAACGGGGGAATGTCAGTTCTAATCTTTAAATTTCTTATTCTCGGATGCTGCAACTGTCAAAACTCCAGTGCATGAGAACTCTGGCCTCTTTGGATGAATCCTACGAACTGTGCCGCCAAGTCACAGCGAGTTATGCCAAAAATTTTTATTTAGGCACTCAACTCATGCCCGAAGCCAAGCGTCGGGCAATCTGGGCGATTTACGTCTGGTGCCGCCGCACCGACGAACTCGTAGACGGGCCTGGTTCTGAGGCTACGACCCCTGAAACGCTAAATTTGTGGGAAAAACGCCTAGAATCTGTGTTTGCGGGCCATCCCCACGATGATTATGACGTGGCTTTGGTGGATACGCTGTCTCGTTTCCCGATCGACATTCAGCCGTTTCGAGAGATGATTGCGGGCCAGCAAATGGACTTATACCGCAGTCGCTACGAAACTTTTGAAGAGCTCAATCTTTACTGTTACCGAGTAGCCGGCACTGTTGGGCTGATGTCGATGTCTGTGATGGGCGTAGACGAATCCAACTCTGCGGCTAATTGGAATTGGCACTGGGGGAATAGAATTCCCAAAGAAGAAGCCGTCGCCCTCGGTATAGCCAAGCAGTTGACGAATATTCTGCGCGATGTGGGAGAAGATGCCCGTCGTGGCCGCATTTACATTCCCTTAGAAGACTTAGCTTTGTTCAACTATACCGAAGAAGATTTATTCAACGGTGTAATTGACAACCGCTGGCGGGAATTGATGCGCTTTCAAATTCAGCGAGCTCGCAAATTATACGCCAGCGCCGAACCGGGAATTAAAGTGCTCAGTCCCGATATCCGCTGGACAGTGTGGGCTGCTACGATGTTGTACAGCAGAATCTTAAATGCGATCGAGCGCAATCAGTACGATGTGTTTCAGAAGCGGGCATACGTTACCAATTCTCAGAAACTGTTGTGTCTCCCCGCCGCTTGGTTGAAGTCAAAAGTGCTTTAGCAGCGGGCAATTTGGCTGGCGATTCGGCAACGGGTAAGGGCTATTTGTCAAGTTACAAATTATATGATGTCCAGCAAATTGCAAATGAGATTTGTAGGGACACGGCAGTGCCGTGTCCTTAACTGTTTTGTGTTAATTGGAGTCAAAGTGGTGGTGTAGTGGTTGAATTTTTCAATTGGGCGATCGTACTTTCGAGCAATTCCTTTTCCTGTTGTAGTTTTGCCTCTAAATTTTGAATTTGTTCGCGGCGGGCTTCAACTTCGATAAAGCGGCGAGACAACTCTTGACTTTGCAAGGTGAGAGATTGCCGCCACCCTTCCGCCTTCTGGGCTTCTTGCTGCAAAAAATCGGGAGTAAAGCCTGTTGTTAAATACTTCTGAACTAATTCTAGCACCCAGTTTGTAGCCGATTGAATATGCAACAAAATCTTGCTATTTTCGCCAATATCTGCTAATACTAGCATCCCTTCATTTAAAACATTGCGATCGAAATCTGGCGGTAGCGTCAAGACAGTTTCTTGAAAAAGAATAGCCCATGTCTCATCATAATTTTGACAAGCCAGCAATTGCAGACTTATCTCACCTGAAATTTCCTTCTTTTGTACTTGGGCTAAATATAGCATAAGCGTAATTGGTAATTGGTAATTGGTAATTGTAATTGGTAATTCATAATTTGCCGTGTTAGAACAATTTGTTATATTTTTGAAACCAAATTTGTAGGGGCGGGTTCACCAACAATTTACGGTAAAAATGAATAATTTCATAAACCCGCCCCCGCCCACCAACAATACAAATGTACCATAATTTATTGGTGAAATGTTCATCTAAATAATCGCGGGGATGGGGCGGGTTTATCCAACAATACAAATGTACCATAATTTATTGGTGAAATGTTCATCTAAATAATCGCGGGGATGGGGCGGGTTTATGAGATTGTTTGTGGATTTCATAGATGGTTGGTGAACCCGCCCTACGGAATTTTGGGATTGTTTTGATGAGGCTGCACAACCAATCAAAACAGAAAATATCTCTGCGCCATTGGCAAAACAGTTGCCGGTTCGCAAGTCAACAATTGTCCATCCGCCCTCACTTCATAGGTTTCTGGATCGACTTCCATGTGCGGCAAATAATCGTTGAGTTTCATATCTCTTTTACTAATCTGCCTTGTCCCGGAAACTGCTACAGTTGGCTTTTGTAAACCGAGCTGTGCTGCAATATCTCGATCGCGCGCCACCTGCGAAACAAACGTCAAACAAGTCGCCCCAATTGCCCCCCCAAAGCTGCCAAACATCGGCCGCATATGCACCGGCTGCGGCGTCGGAATGCTCGCATTAGCGTCCCCCATCTGCCCGTAGGCGATCGCACCACCCTTAATTACCAACTCCGGTTTCACCCCAAAAAACGCCGGCCGCCACAAACACAAATCCGCCAACTTACCCTCTTCCACCGAACCCACATACTGACTAATTCCGTGAGTAATCGCCGGATTAATCGTGTATTTAGCAATATACCGCTTCGCCCGAAAATTATCATTTCCCCCCTCTATTCTCCCCCCTTGGTAAGGGGGGGTTATCCCTCTTGTTTCCCCCCCTTGGTAAGGGGGGGTTAGGGGGGGTAAATTCCCCCTTTGCACCTTCATCTTATGCGCCGTTTGCCAAGTCCGAATAATCACCTCTCCCACTCTTCCCATGGCCTGCGAATCAGAAGAAATCATACTAAAAGCACCCAAATCGTGCAAAATGTCCTCAGCAGCAATAGTTTCCCTTCTAATTCTCGACTCAGCAAAAGCCACATCCTCAGGAATCCCCCGATCCAAATGGTGGCAAACCATCAACATATCTAAATGTTCTTCCAAAGTATTGACAGTGTAAGGGCGAGTCGGGTTAGTAGACGAAGGCAAAACATTAGCTTGGCCGCACACTTTAATAATATCCGGTGCGTGTCCGCCGCCAGCACCTTCTGTGTGGTAAGTGTGAATTGCCCGATTTTTAAACGCAGCAATTGTAGCTTCCACAAATCCCGCTTCATTCAGAGTGTCTGTGTGAATTGCCACCTGCACGTCGTACTCATCAGCTACATTCAAACAATTGTCGATCGTTGCTGGCGTAGTTCCCCAATCTTCATGAAGCTTCAAACCCATTGCACCCGCCAAAACTTGCTCGACTAATCCTTGAGGTTGACTGCTATTTCCCTTACCTAAAAATCCCAGATTCACCGGAAAAGCATCGGCTGATTGCAGCATTCTGTACATATGCCAAGGCCCCGGAGTGCAAGTTGTAGCGTTTGTACCCGTTGCTGGGCCAGTGCCGCCGCCGATCATGGTAGTGACTCCAGAGGCGATCGCCACTTCGATTTGTTGCGGGCAAATAAAATGAATGTGAGTATCAACTCCCCCCGCCGTCAGAATCATTCCCTCACCAGCAATTACTTCCGTGCCGGGCCCGATAATAATATCTACCCTATCTTGAATGTAAGGATTTCCGGCTTTCCCAATTTTAAAAATCTTGCCATCTTTAATCCCAATATCTGCCTTGACAATCCCCCACCAATCCAATATCAAAGCATTAGTAATTACCGTATCAACAGCACCATCAGCATTAGAAATAGGCGACTGTCCCATGCCATCGCGAATGACTTTACCGCCGCCAAACTTAACTTCATCCCCGTAGGTTGTGAAATCTTGTTCAACCTCTATGAATAACTCAGTATCAGCTAACCGCACGCGATCGCCCGTTGTCGGCCCGAAGGTTTCCGCGTAAGCGCGGCGATCCATTCTGTAACTCATGCTTTCTCCTAATATAAATATTTTTTTAGTTGGCAGTTGAGGCTCGCTTAAATTATACTATGTGCCGAGTTCTTCAATCTGAGTTAGCAAATATAGCGGTTCTCAAGCGTGGTGAGGTATGCCCTAATGCCCTAATGCCCACGGAACCCACGGAGCCCTATGCCCACGGAGCCCTATGCCCACGGAGCCCTATGCCCTATGCCCATGAGTACCTCATCTTTTTGAGAAAGGCTATATTTACAACATTTGTGCGATCGCCCCATTTGTCGATTTGTAAATTCATTCCAGCATTTTCTTGATTTCCCTTCTCAAAACCTCCACATCCACCGTCATATCCATGCTAATTAAACTCCAATCTTCCGAATCGTCGCTGTTATCAACCATACGGGAGTATTCTAATCCCAATATCTGGGAAATGTAATAGAAAAACGGCGGCGTGTACCCGCCATAAAAGCATTCCAATACTTTCGTTCCAGGCTGACACCACAACAAATTTGTAAAACCAGCGCCGTGAGGGCCAACAACCACCGCTGCTTCTGCAAACAGGCGAATTTGTTCATCCACAGTGCGCGAAATATCTTCCAAAATTTCAAAACCAAACTCTTTCAACACCTCTCGTACTTGTGCCTCATTTTTAACCTGGCGTTGCCCGCTTCTAGAAAGATACAATTTCCTGTAAGGCTTGACATTTTCCTTGAGACAGAATTTCTTCCGCAAAAGCTCTATATCGTAAGGACTGGGGAAATACCAATCTTGATTGTTTCCTAATACTAAACTTTCTGCATGATATCCTGTATCTCTAGCCCGAGTGTCGATTAGCGAGCTTTTAGGAATACCGAGTTTGGTCAGAAAATCCAACTCAAAAGCTGTATGGCGCAAAGGATAACAAATTTTGGCTTCTTGCCAAATCTCCTTACCTAAAGCCTCCTCAATCCTACAAAGTTTTGCCAGTACAAAAATCACATAATCGTAATAACTGCACCACAAATGCGACCAAGGAGCAACTACCAGCGGATAGGTAATTTGGTGGGATTTATAAGGCCATTCCAGAATACCCGCGCCGCTAATCCGAAAATCTAGGTCTAACAGCAACTTGTGATTTAGCAGCGTGTTTCCAGACGTACAAATAGTTAGAGCCTCTATGTGTTTATTCACGGAAATTTTCCACACATAATCCGGGTCAAAAGACACGGTTGTTTCTGTGGTAAAAAACCGAGAAGGTACTCCATTTACTGAGGTTAATGCAGGTATGTTGACGGGTTCGTGCTGCTGTTTGTAAACGATGCTGTTATCTAATAATTTGATGCTGGTACGCCGATCTAACGGGGTTCTCCAGATACGCCTCGACGTTGCAAGCAAACTCTGCTTCAACATCTGTTTTATCTGGTCAACTAATTTTGGATTCATCATGCGCTTTTGCTGTGTATGTTTGCGGTTTTGAATACCAATATCGATCGCAAACTGCCGATTTTAACTCGCTCAAAAGTCTGAGGTTTCACTAACAAAAGAAAGGCATTTATACACTTATGCAGAGAATTTTTTTTGACATTGCTTTGTCACTCTCCAGCGGTAGTGCTGTTCAACAGTTGACAGTTGGCAGTTGACAGTTGACCGAAGGAGAGCGACCTCTACCTAGAAGGAAGAGAATTGGAGTAATGAATAGTCTGATTTTAATTTCTCCCGATCGGGGAGAGGCTTTCAACCAATTCTTTCTGGTAAGTGATACCATTTTGATTTTAGCTTTTCCATAGGATGACCGAGCGCGATCCTGGTTGGGATTGCGAGGTTAAAGTTGCATTATTTTAACTGGGATGAGTTTTAAGTTAACAAATTCCCAATTCAACATTCAACACTTGCAAACGATTTTCTGCTTTCATACTTAACTTTCCAGATGACCGTTCACTTTTCCATTAAAGCCGTAGACTTGACGGCTACCCACAAACGGTACTAATTGAATTTCTCTTTCATCTCCCGGCTCAAATCTAACTGCTGTACCTGCGGGGATATCCAACCGCATTCCTTTTGCTTGTTCTCGTTCAAATTCTAAGGCTTCGTTTGCTTCGTAAAAGTGATAGTGGGAACCAACTTGAATGGGCCTGTCACCCGTATTTGCAACCAGCAACCGCACTGTTGGGCGATCGGCATTTAGCTCAATTTCACCGTCTGAAACAATCATTTCTCCCGGAATCATATCTGTCTCCTGCGAGTCTGTGGGTTTAAATATTATTTAACGAATCGGATCGTGCACTGTCACCAACTTAGTTCCGTCGGGAAAAGTCGCCTCAACTTGCACTTCATGCACCATTTCCGGTATCCCTTCCATCACATCTTCCCGCGTCAGGAGAGTTGTCCCGTAGCTCATTAAATCTGCGACGGTGAGGCCATCTCTTGCTCCTTCTAAAATCGCGGCGGAAATGTAGGCTAGTGCTTCTGGATAGTTTAATTTTAAACCTCTGTGTTTGCGACGCTCTGCTAGCAGGGCGGCGGTGAAAATCAGCAGTTTGTCTTTTTCTTGGGGGGTGAGTTGCATTTTTATTCTTGTAAGTGCGATCGCATTATTTATTCAAGTTCAACTATCAGCCGTGGCAAATCATCGGTAATTACATCCCATGACTCAAGATAGTGTTAACATCTGGTTTGTGTCAAGGTGATTTATCCTTTTGTTTTTGGACTTTAGCAAAGAACCGAAAACGACTTTTTGCCGATCGCATATTTCTGACTTAAATCGGCTATATTTGTCACGACGAATGTCAATCGGAAGAAGTAGTCTGTCTGGTACTGGGGGCGGGTATTGCATTTGATGTGTTGCACCGGAAACAGAAAGTAGGTGAAACTAAAAGAGAATGCTATTTTATCCAAACTCTGGGCAAACAGCAAGGGCGTTCTGAAAAAGACAAGCGCAGCAATTCCCAAATAGCGACAAACCAGTCTCTGGCGGCAGCGGTGGACGAACCGCGATATCGGCACAGCAAACCGTTGGGAATGCGAGTAACGCCGGCAGCAGAATTAACGGCTACAGATCCGGAATAAATTGTATCTTCGCACCGCAAAGCTCGCACTTTTTCCAGCATCTCGGCTGTGACTGGTTCGCCGATCCAAGCGAGGGTAGCAACTACGGGTTTTCCTGCTAAGCCGTGAGCGCTTTCGAGCATTTCGCCCCCACCTTTGAGCCATTGTCTGTCAATCCACAGAGGGCTGTTTTTTTGCCAGATTTCGGTGTGCGATCGCCATTCTCCAGACAAGAACTTTTCGCCCCTAGCACTGCGTCCGAACCGCGTAATTTCCCACAGCAAAATACTGGCTTGCGGTGCTAATTCTACCCGCAAGTCTTGTCGGTAAACTGCGCCGTCGAAAACGATAGTTTCCTGGGGAAGCCATTCCAAATGAGCGCCAGTATCTAGTTGAATGTCAATATTTTGTTGCGCTAACTGTCCGCTGCTGCGATAAATTTTACCAGCCGCAGCGGTGGTGATTAAGGCTTTGGCGTTTTGTTGGAGGTGGAAATTGAGCGAAAGGCGATCGCCCCCGACAACTCCCCCAGCCGTGTGCAAAACTACGCTGTGAGCGCTTGCATTTGATTGTGAATAATTTGGGTAGCCCCGTCACGGTTTGCGTAGGCTAACTTGAGGCTGCCATGCCAACCATTTTGAAATTTATTTGTAGAGGGGTCAGTCAAATTTTTGAGCATATTTTTTTGCATTAAAATTCAATACCTATCAAATTATATCTGAGTTATTTTACTCATTTGAAAACTTCATTTTTGGGCTAATATTACATAATCATCAATTGAGTAATTCAAGTCATAACGTAAGTTAAAGTGCTTACGAAAAAGTGGACTGATGAATTGCTGGGTATGAAGATTTTCTCTAGCAAATTTTCCAAAATTCGGATGGGATGTCCGGCTGTTTGTTGAATGTAAATATTTATACCAAACCAAGTTTAACCCCACATCATCAAGAAATTTTGACGAATATTGTAAGGTTTAAGCAACTTATTTTCTTGAATAATTAGCAAAACATAACCACAATCTGTCAGGCAATCCGTAAATATATCCTTATAAATGCGATGGGATTTTTCTCTTCTATCCTCATCGTTAAAAAAACAGTGAGAAATTACAATAAAATCAAAAAAGTTTTGAGGAATCTTTCTAGATTGACTTTCACCATCAAAGATACTAGAAGTGTCAAACCGAAAGTAAGCATTGATCTCGTGGGGTTCCATATATTGCCGCCAAAATTGGAGTCCGCGATATTGAAAAGCTTTTTGCTGTTCCAAAGAGTAATAGGATATGTGCATTGGCGGTATTAAACAAAAGTCGTTAATAGTTTGCAGGAACAAACCTAGTCCGTAGGCAACTGTCCCCGGCCCTGCGGCAATATCAAGGATATTGACTTTAGTTGGTAATAATCCTGCTTTGTAAATGAGAAACCAAGCTAGATATGCACAATAGACGTTATCTAGGAAATACCTCATTAAATAGATGTGAGGACTTAGCTCAAAACTGTATCGAGGATCTTGTCCTTCTTTGAGTTTTTGTATATCGTCAATAGCTTGTTGAAGTAAAGAATCAAAATTTGTTTTTTTTCGACTCAAATTATTCAGCTCATTTTTGATGAAACCAGCCAAATGTTGTTCAAACTTATCAAATACTTTTTCATAAATCCCTGTGCATTGAATCATGCTGGCATCGCATTCTTTAAGCTTGAAACTTTGTGAAATAACTTCAATAAATTGTGTATCCGGAGTCAATAAGCTTAAGTCATCAATATCTCCGGGAAAGGCATCAATTTTTCCGAACCCCAGTTCCAGTTCTAACTCTGCTAAACGCCGATCGCCTTCTTGGAGGCGGTTATTTTTTTGTTGCAATAATTTTTCAAGCTGTAGCCATTCTTTATATAGTTTCTCCTGCCACGATAATTTTGCCCCTGAATTTTGTATTTCTTTTAACAGTTTTTGGGCAAGTCGATTATTTTGACTCTTAACGGCTTGGTTAAACTTTTGAGAACGCCACCAGTTAGCTAGCAGATTATTCATAGCCAAATCCCTCTTTGCCTTCCATGATTTCAACATCCGGGAGCATCGCCTTGAGTTTATTTTTAAACTTGCGATAACTCTGCTGTTCGCTATTGTACCACCAAGCGTACTTTTGTTTAAGAGCTAATGCTTCTGAGCGCGTTGATGCAATTAGCGATCGCTCGTTGCTGGCATGAAAATCTTGAATCACTACCCGATCGACAACTTCTAGCTTGCTAATAAAATTACCTTCATCTTCGGGTAGGGTAGGTAGTAGTGGGGTCACAGTTATAGAAAATCTGACTTCGCAATTTTCTTGATAAGGAAAGCTGTATTTCAGTTTGGCAATAGCTTTAAGTCTTGCAGGAATACTCGGAGATTTTGGTTCAAAATCTTTCCGCACTTTTTCGCTACCAGTTGGAATGCTCATGTTGATTCGCAATCGCTGGAATTGCTGTAAAATATCGATATCTCTAGTTATCATAGGACTGCGAGTTTGGATAACCAGCGTCGGCTGATAGGGAACCATGACTTCTAACAAATGCCTAGTTAGTTGTTCTTTCGATTCAATTGGCTGATACGGATCTGTGACACTACTCATGTAAATTGTCGGTGGGCGATCGGGGTTTTTCTTGTGCCAACGTTCTAACTCTTTCTTAAGAATTGCCACTGCATTTTGCTTGATAATTACCCAATTTCCCCAATCATCTCGCATCTGTGAATTCGGGCTGAAAGCAGCAGCATAACAATAGCTGCATCCGTACTGACAGCCCCGATAAGGATTTAGCGTGAAATCGTAAGCACTGATAAATCCAGTAGCTTTGTTAAGCACTGATTGTGCATTTTGTGCATACACTTTGGCATTCCCGAAGTTTTCCCTGAGTGCGGAAGTGTGTTTTTTGCCGACGGAATATCCCTCATACTGAGACTTTACCATGATTACACGTGCTCCACGATTAAAAGAGAAAATGTTTAGGGATGAGAAATGCGATGGTGTTTCGATTTTACTATTTTATAGTACCGAACTAAAAAAAAGTTGCCAAAACAGTGGGGAATTACTCAATTTTATAATAAGTTTTTTGAAGAAACAACTAGCTAACTTTATAAACTGTATTTTAAGGTCGATCGCCAATGTAATGCAAGCTTATGGATTTACTGACAGCGACGATATTTTCGCAAAATTGCTGAAATCCCACCTAGAACTGGCAAAAAAAACCGGAAGAACCCGTAGTTAGAGCTTGTATCCTTAACTAAGTAAGTGAAAATACTGTAGCTTTTTTTATGATTTTTGTAAAGTTGCGTATAATCACATAAATTGTTGATACAGATCACAAACACTTTTGTCTAAGAACAGAGATAATTAAGGCGTTATGGGGTAAATCGCGTCGGCTGGCAGCTCAGATAGCAATTGATCTGGCAAATTCAATAGAAAGATTAGTTTGACATTTTGTACTCAACCAACTGTCAGGCTAGAAAACGAAAAAGTTAAAAATCCGAAAAATTATTGTATCTCCCTATCGTTTTTTTAGGGAGTAGAATACGAAGTATTATAATTTTTCAACAAATCTACTGATTAACTGAGAAATACAGGTTTATGCTGTTTCTCGATATTGCAAAAAATTGTGCAGGATGTCAACTACTCCTGATTTGTTTGGGAGGAACTTTCGATGTTATTATTGACCGACACTCAGCCCCAAGATAGCAAAGTAGAGCCAGCAAACTCTGCTCAGAAAAAATTGTTACACCATAGATTTATTAATTTAAACTGGCTAAGGGAACGATTCAACCATTTGCGGATAGGCCAAAAAATCAGCTATGGCTATGCTTTAGCTATCGGCATAGCGATTTTGGGAACGGGTGCGGGGCTGAAAGTGGGAGACTACTTTCGCAAGCAAGCTTTAATTCAGGTAAATGTTGCTCAACAACAACAGCAACTGTTGCAAAATTTGCAAAATAGCATATTTGAAGCCCGATCGCACGCAGCGAGATTCCCGGCAGTTTTGGGAAACACGGTGTGGCTGCAATACGAACACGATCGGTTTGTCCAGCAAATCAATCAGGCGAAAATCCTGATTGCGGAAATACAATTTTTTGCGATCAAAAATCCCGACTGGCTAGCAAGACAAGAGAAAGATTTGCAGTCAATATTGCCAAGGTATGCGATGGTCATCGATTATTACGATCGGCTAACTAAACTGCAATTAAAAGAAGCCGAAGTGTGGCATTTGGAAGCTAACCGCATCGAGTCGGCACAGCTACAATTGTTGAGAAATCGCAGCGGCGAAGAGGCGATCGTACTAGATAAACTTTCCGATCATTTAACCCAATTAATTGCTACTGTAGACATTCAAAAAATGCAAGGGGTAGAAGCATTAGAAGAAGCTGAAAGTTTGCGAAACCGAATTATTCTCGGGAGTATGGTAATTTCAGGACTTCTCGCCGTGTTACTGGCGGACAAAACGAGCCGCGCCATTGCCCAACCCCTCGAAAGCGTGACAAACGTCGCCCAGCAAGTAGCCCGCGAATCTAATTTTAACCTGCAAGTACCAGTCACAACTGAAGACGAAATCGGAGTTTTAGCGGCTTCTTTCAATGAATTGATTCAGCGAGTTAGCGATTATACACAAGAACTAAAAGAAACTCAATCCCAATTAATTCAGACTGAAAAAATGTCGTCTCTCGGTCAAATGGTGGCAGGGATCGCCCACGAAATCAACAATCCGGTTAATTTCATCGGTGGTAACATTGACCATGCTAATAGATACATCCAAGATTTGGCAGACTTGGTAACTCTCTATCAAGCATACTATCCCAACCCACCGGATGAAATTAAAGACTGCATCGAAGACATTGAATTGGACTTTCTCAGCAAAGATTTGCCAAAAACGCTTGCTTCGATGAAAATGGGAGCCGATCGCATTCGCGAAATTGTCGTATCCATGCGGAACTTTTCCCGTTTAGACGACGGTTACATGAAACCTGCGGACATTCACGAAGGAATAGACAGCACCCTGATAATTCTCAATCACCGACTCAAACAAGGTATCGAAGTTATTAAAGAATACGCTAATTTGCCTCCGGTTGAGTGCTATGGAGCGCAACTGAATCAAGTATTTATGAACGTACTCGGCAATGCAATTGATGCGCTGGAGGAGGTAAAAAAGGCAGACAGAGCGTTTTCACCAACGATTTGGATCTGCACGGAAGTTACGGCAGATAATGCTATCACTGTCAAGATTCGGGATAATGGGCCGGGAATTACCGCAGCCACTGCCCAACAGATATTTGACCCGTTTTTTACTACAAAGTCGATCGGCAAAGGCACTGGATTAGGATTGGCTATTTCCTATCAAATCGTTGCCAAGCATCAAGGCAAAATTGAGATGAATTCTCAAATTGGACAGGGGACGGAATTTGCGATTACTTTGCCAATTGCTGAGTAATATAGCAGGCGATCCGGGACGGGCTAGAAGCCCATCCCACAAATCGGGGGGTGCATCTCAATGCAAGCGAATATATCCGTATGGGCTATAGCATGACCGCAGAAAATATGGGATTATAACTAATAACTTATATGCGGTCATGCTTCTTCAGGCTTCAAAAACCAGATCCACCCAAATCCGGGACGGGCTAGAAGCCCATCCCACAAATCTTGCAAGCATTACTATAAGCTAGCGCGCATCTAATTTGAAGAATTCTCTTTCTTACAACTCTTGTGGGGTGGGCTTCTAGCCCGCCCGAAAAGTTAAATCCGCCACATCTTAGGATTTAGAGAAAGATGAGCGGAAATTAGAACTCTTGGTGTTGAGGCCAATCTGAAACTATTAGCTCACAAACCATGAAAATTTAATGGGGGTGGAGGGACTTGAACCCACACGACCGTTTCGGGTCAACGGATTTTAAGTCCGTAGCGTCTACCATTCCGCCACACCCCCTTTCGTGAAGCTGCTGCTGTGGTTTTGACCCACTGACAACAACAGCCTTTTATTCTACACGCAAAACCCTAAATAGCGCAACCCCTAATTGAAAAATTCTCAAAAGTCGCGCTGTATCTCCCCAAGCGGTACAATAGTTAACCAGCTAGCTGAGCGTGTCAACCGACTGACCCTGTTATTATTCCCTTAAAGCAAATCTATGTATATTACCTTGCTGCTTTACGCCGTCTTGGGAGGAGCTTACCTCCTGGTAGTACCCGCGGGCACCTACGCTTACCTGAACAGTCGCTGGTACGTGGCCTCCTCTTTTGAGCGTGGCTTCATGTACTTCTTGATGTTCTTCTTTTTCCCTGGTATGTTTCTCCTCGCTCCTTTTTTGAATTTTCGCCCCAAACGGCGGCAGATAGAAGCCTAAATGCGACGTATTGACGTAATTGGAATCAGTCTAGGCTTTTTTGTAGCGGGTGGGTTGGCCTACTTGGTGCTACAATTCGCCGGACTCGACAGCATGAATGCTGGGATTTGGAGTCAGTTATTTTTGATAGCTGGCTTGATTGGCTGGCTGGTGACTTATTTGTTTCGAGCGCTTACTCAAAAGATGACTTACAGTCAGCAACTGAAAGAGTACAAAGATGCTGTCTTGCAGAAGCAGCTCGATGAACTCACTCCTGAAGAGTTAGCCAAACTTCAAGCCGAAATTGAGCAGGAAAAAGATAGTTAGTCAGTGGTTAGTTGTCAGTTGTCAGTTGTCAGTTGTTAGTGGTTAGTTGTTAGTTGTCAGTTGTTATATCATGTCCGGTCGATCGACCGCGATTTTTGTAGGGGCCCGTGAGCCAACAATACCTGCCAATAATTGATAATCTCAAAAACCCGCCCCGACCGGGATATTATGGTTAATCAATCGGACATGATATTAGTTGTTATTAGCTAATACCAACTGCCAACAACCAACTGCCAAGAATCAACTGCCAAGAATCAACTGCCAAGAATCAACTGCCAAGAATCAACTGCCAAGAATCAACTGCCAACAACCAACTGCCAACTCCCTAATGACTATTTCTCATTGTTTTGAAACGTTGCGAAAAAGCAACCAGTGTGGATTAATTCCTTTTATTACTGCTGGCGATCCAGATTTGGAGACAACGGCTAAAGCGCTACAAGTTTTGGATGATAACGGTGCAGATGCGATCGAGCTTGGCGTACCTTATTCCGATCCCCTAGCTGACGGGCCGGTGATTCAAGCTGCTGCTACGAGGGCGCTACAGCGGGGAACGCGGTTAGATTCGGTACTGGAAATGGTAGCGAGAGTTAGTCCGAATTTGCGATCGCCCATCATTCTCTTCGCATACTACAACCCGATTTTGTACCGAGGTATCGAAACCTTCTTGCAGGAAATCAAAAGTGCTGGAGTTCAGGGATTGCTTGTACCAGACTTGCCCTTAGAAGAAGCTGACAGCCTCATCCAACCTGCCAACAAATTAGGGATTGAACTCACCTTATTAGTTGCTCCCACAAGTCCCAAAAGTCGCATAGAAGCGATCGCTCGCGCGTCTCAAGGATTTATTTACTTAGTCAGCGTGATGGGGGTGACAGGAGTGCGGGAAGGCTTAGATACGCGAGCAAAAGAGTTGCTGCAAGAAATCCGCAGCATCACCGACAAACCCATCGGCGTCGGCTTTGGTATCTCGAAACCCGAACACGCCCGTCAAGTCAAAGAATGGGGTGCAGATGCTGCGATTGTTGGTAGTGCTTTTGTCAAACGCTTGGCCCAAGGAACTCCAGAAGAGGGTTTAGAGGCGATCGGCGAATTCTGCAAGAGTCTAAAAACAGCTATTCAAAATGATTAGTAACTGTGCAGATACTTTCCGCCATTAGACAGATGTGGGCGATCGGCACGTGCGGCGACAATTGCCATTAAAGACCTTGTTGTACTTGAGATCGTACACCCATTTCCTTCTGGTTCCTGACCGGAAGGTTTTTTTACCTCCCAAAGCGCAAAACAGTTCAACTACAGTAGTCCTGTCCCGATCGCCGCTATATGTATACATGACTCGCTCTTCGGTGATAGCACTCTTCAACAGTTGACAGTTGACAGTTGACAGTTGACAGTTTGAGAGCGACCTCTACCCTTAAGTCCGAGGATTGGAGTAATGAATAGTCTGATTTTAATTTTCCCCTCAAAGGGAGAGGCTTTAAACTAATTATTTCTGGTAAAAAATGCTTTTTACTATCATTTAGCTCTCATTCCTGCTCTCGCGACTATAACTAAAGCTTTTGTTATTGCTTCTAGTATGACTTAAGGAATGTTACTTCAGATAGATGAAAAACTTCTGTTTGTCTTCGTATATTTAAAAAAGTGTTTGAGTGCTTAATGTTTGTAATGGTAGCCACCTACAGAACCACCAGGCATTTAAACATATTCCAAAAAATAAGTCACCATAGAAAGGAGCATTTTTATGAACAGACTAACTGCATTTCTGAAAAAAATTCGAGCTGTACAAATTTTAACAGTGTTTCTCGTCGGCATTTTAGTATTTGTGAGCACTGCCTGCAAGGGATCTGATGTCATAGCCGGAAAAACTGCCGACCAAATTAGAAAAGAAGTGCCTTCAGAGGCTGTAACTTCCGTATACAAAGGCGGCCAGAATCAATACAGCGATGACGATCCCAGAAACCCAATGGTTAAAGGAGTAGAAGCACAAGCTAAGCTTCTTAAAGAGGAAGCCCAGCGCCGCATCGAAACCAAATCTAGTAGCAATGTGCGTGAAAATATCCGGCGGGTAGCAGATGACGCGCCGAACAAACTCGACCAAATTGGCGAGAAGATGAATGACAATGTTCGTACCGCTCAGCAGAAAGCTGATGAGTTTGGTGACAAAACAAAACAAGGCTTTGCTAATCTTAAGGAAAATACTCGCGAAGGCTTGAAGGGAGCAAAAGGGATTGTTAAAGAAGCCACCGAGGGAGCAAAAGAAAGAGCTGCTGAGGGTACTGAGTCGCTGAGATATAATGTCAGCGAAGGCAAAGAAAATGTCAAAGATGCAGCGGGAAATGTAAAATACAGCGCTGAAGATGCCTCGGACAAGGTTCGCGCGAAAGTAAATCGAGATATTGACAGAACTCAACGAGCTGCTGAAAGAGCGGTAGACGCGATCGACTAATTTGAAATAAAGCTATTTCCCGATCTCAAAGCAGCAGTCAGACAGAGTTTTTAACCTACCTCTGTCTGACTGCATTTTATTATTCTAGTCTGTTTTAACCCAATACGGTTTACTTAAGATGGTCCGAAGAGAGGCACGTTAGCTTTCGCGATCCGAAGGAAAGCAATCTCCGTATCTATTGTTCATAGGGTTTTACCCCCAGGGTGTTCTTAAGTAAACGGTATTGGGCTTTAAGTTTTAACCCAAGACGCTTGCAAGAATAAGTAGGTAGGCAGGATTAAACCGAACAATGTAACAGTATGTAAACAGGCTTAATGTAACAGTATGTAAACAGGCTTAAGTCAGCCAGTAGAAAGCATTTGGACACTTTACAATCGTTTACATAGTTGTGTTTTAAAGCGCCGACTTACTTAGAGCCAAGTCGATCAAACCATATGAAAAATAGACACTCTTGTTTGCTTTCCTTCGGATCGCTGCGCTAACGTGCCTCTCTTCGGACAATCTTAACCTCAAGAAAGGCTGGTTTCAGCAGAATGAAACATGAAATAGCCCTGGAACTAATGACTGTTGACTAATAACTAATAACTAATATAGCCTTTCTCAAAAAGATGAGGTATGGCTGACAGCTTACATAACCGCTTAAATCAAGAGGGCTGAAGCCCAACAACGTACCTCGTCTTTGTGAGAACCGCTATAACAACTAACAACTGTCAACTGTCAACTGTCAACTGTCAACTGTCAACTGACAATTACCATTCATCGTTTCGCTTGTTGCTGTGGGTTTCCCAATCGTCGCCTGGGTGCTGATACAAGGGTTCGGGTTCCAATTCTGCTGACATTTCTAATTCTGGTTCCGATTCTTCTTGCTGGTAGATGTTTAGAGGTTCGACAACGCGGGCGATCGCGTCTTTGACAAAAGCTTTGACAAACTCGTCTTTCCGATTTAACTGAAACTGCCTTTGCACGACTTCGGCGATGCCGCCGTCACCCCAATCTTGGTCGTGTCGGAAATATTCAATAAAACTTTTCCCGGCAATTCTGGTTAAATAAGCGGCGCTGACTGCTTGAATTGCTTTGCCAAGTACAAATCCGGCTACACTTAACTGCAACGCCCTTGAGACTACTTGAATTACGCCTTCAACTATTCCTAAGCTGGCTAGGGTTTTGGCGAGAGACAGGGCTAGTTCTTTGGCGCGATCGATATTTAATTCGCAGCCGTAAATCTTGGCAATTTCTACTACCATTTGAGCGTTAACTGCTGCTGTCGCTAACAAATCTACAACTGGCAAAGGCGTAACGGCAATTACTCCGGCTCCGATCCACTGAAAGCGCTCTACTACTTTATCAGCAGCGCGCCGTCTTTGAGCGTCAATTAATTTGCGTGCTTGGTCTCCCAAATGCTGAGATTGTAGCAAAATGTTGTCCGCAATTAAGTCTTCGCCTTCGGCTCGCAAAATTGCTGCGATTCGCCGAATTAATGGCATCATATCGGGGTCTGGCTGAAATATTGTCCCGCTTTCTAGTACAACTTTTTGCGGGTTGGCGCTAATTGCAACTACATCCATTGCTGATATTAAACCTTTAACTCGCTGTCGCAGTCGATCGATAATTTCGTCTCTGTCGTTGTCGGGATAAAGGTCTACTTTATTAAAAACCACGATCGACCTTTTGCCAATTTGGGCCAAAGTCCGCAGCGGTTCATACTCAGATTTGCGTAAATCGCCGTCCAACACAAATAAGATCAAATCAGCCCGGGCCGCCAACTGCCGCGCCAATTCCTCTCTGTAAGTCCCCGCTACTCCCGCTTCCAAGATGCCTGGGGTATCAGTAATTGCTAATTCTCGATCGACTCCTTTCAATTTCAGAGTGTAAGTTTCTCCAACTTCGGTAGTTCCCATTGGCGCCCCCACCTGTCCGGCCATCCGCCCCACCAGCGCATTTACAGCCGAAGTTTTGCCCGCAGAACCGGTACCGAAAACAACGATCCGAACATTGCCGCGGGCCATGCTAGCTTCTATTTCGCGGGCTCTCAACAGCAAAGCTTGCCGTGCTACTTCATCTTGAATGCGATCGACTTGCTGCCTGATTGCTTTGAGATTTTCCGAAGCAGCTTCGCTTTTGACAACAGGAATCTTCGGATCTATCGCCCGTTTTCCCTTAACTTTTCCCGGACGTTGCAGCAGCCTAAAATAATAAAACAGCGCAAAAATTAGCGTTGCTAAAAGTACAACGATCAGGAAAATTAGCAAATTAGCCAGCAGCGGAGAAGCAGACCACGCAACTTGACTGTAAAGCCCCGTTAAGGAACTCACCAGCCCAATAATCAACCCCAGGGTGAGGCAGAAAGCGGCAATTAATGTTAGCAGGCGCGGCAAAGGCATGGGGCAGGGGCAAGTAAAAGGGTTATATTTTGATTTTTACATTTTCGCCAGAACTCGGAACTGTTGAAGCGCCCGATCGTAATGTCGCGCTCGTAAATCCCGATTCGCCTTGTCCTTCGGGTTCGATGCAGTGTGGGTTTGAGTGCCAGCGGATGCAACTAAAACATGGCGATCGCGCCCGAGGCTGCAATTGTAGCTTAGCAGACAATTTATGGTTGCACTCACCCGCCCGAACGCCTTTGTCGGTTTACTGATACCTACCTACCTATTTATTCGATCGCGAGTTGAACTATATAGTTTTTTAAACAAATATATCTTAAGTACCTAGAAACACGGTTTATTAACGTCATACCAGTTGCCAAAAAGAATGCAACTGATTTTCCAGTTTTCCAAATCCTTACGGAATCAGTCATTCCCAATTTTTCAATCTAACATCTAAAATCGTAATCGTATAAGTGCATCCTAAAATATCCGATAACGGAAACGATAAACCAAGTTGCTAGTGCAGGATAAGAACGAGCGTCCTAATAAAAAAATAGTATGATGAGTGAAAATACCCAATTCAAAACTATTTTCGGTAATCTTAAAAAACAGGCTTTGCTATAATTCACAGTTGAGCAACCACTGTACGGAGCGAAAATTATGGGACTCTTTGACCAAATTTTGAGTGCGATCGACAATCCCAACCAACAAGCAAGTCCCAATCAGTTGGGCAACATTCTGGGTGCGGTAGAGCAGTTGAGCGGCAACCACGGCGTCGATGCGGGTACGACTCAGCTAGCGATGTCGGTTTTGGGTGGATACGTGCGATCGGCATTGCAAGACGTGCGATCGCAATCTGGAGACGCACAAGCCCAAGAAGTTGTCAACCAATTTAGCGGCACAAATCCCAATGCACAAGCGGTACAGAGTTTGTTCGGAGGTGGCCAACTGACGCAAATAGTGACCGATATCGCCCAAAGAACCGGCTTGAATAACGAAACAGTGCAAGGGATGATCCCTGTTTTACTGCCCTTGGTACTCAATTTGCTGCAAAGCGGCGGCAACGCCCAAAATCCAGCCCAGGGCGCAAATCCCGTTTTGAATGCGTTTTTAGATGGAGATGGAGACGGCGACGTAGATATTACTGACGCCATGTCGATGGCTAGCCGCTTTTTGAATCAGGGCTAATTAGCTGAAAATTCGGGGAGAGAAATTGACGTTTGTAGTGAGGACTTCAGTCCTCATTAAAATCTAATTATGCAGGTGCGCGGCGCGCACCTTACCGCCTTAACGCTCTTATGAAAATAGTCCGAACCCTCGGCTAACGGCATTTCCCAGGCGATCGCACAATGAAGCAGTTGGCAAACTATTTCCTTGCTGTTCCCATTTTTCCACGAGTTGGCGGCCCAGGGGCGTGAGGCGAAAACTATCGGTAATCCCTTGTCCATCTACTTCGCGCCGCAACACGCCGACTTGAATCAGCCACAGCAGCGAGTTTTCGGCTGCGAGTTCGGATACGGGCGATCGGGTGTAGCCACTTTCGACACCTGCATTTGAGGCGATCGCGCTTAGGAAAACGCTGTTATCGCGGATGGTCTGGAAGAAGTGTAATTGAAAAGGAGCACACCGGATCGCGCGATCGGCTCTTTTGACAGTGCGGCTGGGATAACTAATAGATTTAAACGCTTCGGATGGGATAAAAGTCATTGATTTGGCTCAGCATAGGTAGTATATTTTTATGATTACCTATTTAGAGTCTAAGTGGAGTTATAAAAAATATACTAAAATATATGACCGGGCTTGATATGGCATAGCTCCCTCTGCAAGTTGTAACTCATCCCTGTATTTTTGGCATTGGAGAAGAATTACCCCTTATTCCCAAATAGTCTAAAATTTGGCGAGTAATTTTCATGTCACACTTTTCATCTGAAAAAATCCATTGTCCGTTGTAATTAATATCTAGTAAGTAGTAGTCTTGACCATCAAATATCAGATCAAAAGTACAAAAACGAAGTTGCAATACATTAAAACAATTGATTAACTCACTAACAACATAATCAGGTAAATTTATTTCCGACATATTTTCCTTCAGACCATGAGAGTACCGCCAATCTATACCAGCTTTTTTACCTGTTAATTTTTGAGTTTCAATCTTAACACAAGATACATAGTCCATAAAGTATGTTCCTCTTATCTCATACTCTTTATAAATATTGTTCTGTCTGATAACAGGAGGCATTGTTGAAATCCATAAAGAACACTCATTATCATAAACAAAAGGAGAGAAAGCTTGCTCAATCAACCAGTCTGAACTGCGACTTGCCTGCATAGCCAAAGGTTTGATGAACTCTCCTTTTTTCCAGAGATATGTAGAATTTTCAAAATAGCTGTTACATATTTTTATTTGCTTAAGTTCCTTTGCCATTACTTCAAAATAAACCAATTTTTGATCGCTTATATTATATTGAGGAAATAGCTTGTACGCATATTTTATTCTTAGTGAATCAACAAACTCTAATATGTCTTGTCTCGTGAGTTTTTCCAGTGGTGTGTTTACACGAGGCAAGCTGGACGGCTTTCTGTACCAGATATAGGTTGAAATATCAAATAGTAAAAAAACATTTTCAGTAGGTATTGGGTAGCCCTGTGGAGACGAGTATAGAGAAACAATTAGATCGACTGCTATAAATAGAAAGTTTCTCTCCATAGGATCGAGGTGCATGGTAAAGTGAGCATCTTCGATATCAGAAATATAAAGAACAATATTTCTCTTACCTAAAATTTTTCTGAGTATTTGTTCTAGGTGAAGTGTGATTTCAGGTGATTTAATGTATATGCAAAAATCGATTATTTTCTCAATAAATCTCAATTCACAATCGCTAATCTCTAACTCTAGTAACTTTTGAACAAAACTCAATACAGAAAGAATGATTTTATATCCGCGCTTTTTACTTATTTCTAGTAGTTCTTGAAAAAGTTGTTTTTTTTGCGACTCGTCATAATTTAAATATGAAATTTGTTCGGTAAACTTTTCAGTTTTATCTAAATATTTTTCTAAATCTGTTAGAGTTTTTGGCAGAATATCTACATGAGGAGGAGAAACATAGGTAATTTCAGGAAAATTTCCTAAAAAATCAACTATTTCAATATAATATTCATCCAGAGAAACTGTTGATGTTAAACGAAGACAATCTATTTGTTGTTGAGATAAATTTAGAGGGACAAACATAAATTTTAAAAATCCTAAACTAGGTTGGCTAAACTTTTATTGAGAAGAGATTCCCGTAAAAAAAAGTATGATTATCTTCACGGGAACGTGAAAGTGAAATAATTAATCCAGATGTTTTTTCTGTTTTATACATCTGACTCTCGGTCAATAATTAATCGCATTAATCATCAACTACCTTATCGTTCCCTGCCGTGCTTGTATCCGTATTTTTTCCATCTTTTGCAACAATCTCTGTGCAAATAAAACTCTCCATCGCTTTATCAATATTTGGCGAGCTAACAGGAGTTTTTTCTGTGCCTAAATTGACAAAGTTTGGCGCGCTTATAGTTTTAGTCATTGTTGTCTCCTATTTGAAAAATTCTTAGTTTTCTTTAATAAAGATAAAGTAAAAATCGATCGGCCGCTATAGGAAAATGCCTGATTTAATCCAGTCTTTTGTAACAAATTATTAACGTGATTGTCCGACAATGCCTGATCGTGCCTGCCCAAGCTGAGCTATAATGGCTGAAATACTTATACCCTATAAATTTTATGGATGTTAAAGAAGTGTTACAGTTTGCTGATGAGTTAGTTTTTGCCCAGACGGGAAAACACTTAGATGATATTCAGGAAACGGTGATTAAAGGAGTTTGGCAGGGACAGACTTATGAGACAATTGCAGATGAATGTCATCGCAGTGAAAGTCATGTTAGAGACATAGGTTATAAACTTTTGCAAATTTTATCTAAACAGTTAGGCGAAGATGTTAATAAATACAATTTTCGTTCAACAATAGAAAGGATTTATGTTAAATCATCACAGGTGATAGGTATCGGAAATCATCATAAATTTAATTTCTGTTCGCAAACGCTAGATCAATCTCATCAAGATAATCAACAAAATCAAGCTAAAAGTAAACCTAGCTCAAATTTTCACGATTTAACCCTAGCACCGAAAATTACCCATTTTTACGATCGCACAACCGAACTTCAAACCCTATCCCATTGGCTAACTCATCAAAATACTCGTCTAATCTCAGTTTTAGGCTTAAGCGGAATCGGTAAAACTACCCTAGTTAAACAGTTTGTCGATCTCAATTTACAACAATTTGATGTAGTTGTCTGGAAAAACCTCAAACTATCTCAATCTTTAGATGGCATTATTACTGAAATTTTAACAGGTGTTAATCATGATTCTGTTCAACCTGACAATAAGTTAACTCAACTTTTTAATGTTTTACGTCAGAAAAAATGTTTAATTATTCTTGATGATATCCAAGAATTATTTATAAAGGGAGACTGGGCAGGACAATTCAAAACGGAATATAAAAATTACCAAAACTTGTTTACAATGATGACAGAGATTGAACATCAAAGCAGTTTGATCTTAATTAGTCAGGAACAATGTCAAGAAATGATTTGCTTGGATGAGGAGTTATATCCTATTAAGTGCTTAGAGTTAGAAGGAGTAGAGAGTAGGTCAATCATGAAAAACTGGGGATTAAAGGATGATGAAACTTGGGCGCAACTTATAAAGTTATATGAAGGTAATCCCGTTTATTTAAAAGATATTGTCAGCTTAATTAAAAATATTTTTGGGGGCAAAGTCGCTGATTTCTTAAACGAAGATAGTTTAATTGTCACTAAAGACATGAAATCTCGGTTGACTAAATTATTCAAGCGACTATCACCCAGAGAACAAGAGATTGTTTTACAATTAAGTAAATTTGAGCAACCTGTGTCAAGAGAAGATTTAAGACAAAGTTTATCTCTCTCATCAATGGACTTAATGAATGGGTTAGAATCATTGCGTCAACGTTATTTAGTCAAAAGAATAGAAGGAGAGCAAGTATTGTTTGATTTATCTCTTGTTGTTCGAGAATATGTTAGAACTTGTTGCCAAAATTAATTAAGTCAGGACTTACCCACTTCTACCAAAGAAACCGGGTTTTTTACCAAATCTGCGGGTTGTAACTCAGTATTTTCGTCAAAAAACCCGGTTTCTGGGCCCCCTGCGTAAGTCCTGTAAGTCTAATTATTTTAGGCATAAACTTTTCTTAGTTCATAAGTATCTGAAGCTTCCGCATCTTCTAAAGTAAGAAACTCGTGCAATTCATTAATAGCAAGAGGATTAAGATAAATATTTAATTCAGCTTCATAAACTTCAGAAAATGACTCGATCGCCTGTTTGAGTTTGTCGATAGACTGTTCGGGAGTATTTCCTTGTCCAACCAATCCATTCTCCAAACACAATGCCACCCAATACTTGGCACTCTTTCGGATAATAACAGTGTAAAAATCTATCATATTTTACTTACTTCATCAAGTTTGATAGCGTCAGTATATTCGGAGTCCACGCCCACAATCTAACACAATATCGCCCGTCAGTCAAGGCACAAAATTACCCATCAAAACTATTCCGAAAGGTAGATTTTACATTTTGGTCGCTCAATTCCGAATCTAAATTTAAGAGATTGACAACAACAGCCCAAAATCAACTAAAATATCTTTATCAATCGCAAGGTCAACAAAACTATGACATTACCAGTTGGGTGCGCGGCTCCTCAATTCACCGCCAAAGACACAAACGGCAAAACCGTCTCCCTCTCCGACTTCACGGGTAAAACCGTAATCTTGTATTTCTACCCCAAAGATGACACCCCCGGTTGCACCAGACAAGCTCAAAGCTTCAAAGCAGCCCATGAAGAATACAAGGGCAAAGACATTGTAGTTCTCGGTGTCAGCCGCGACAACGAAGAATCGCACCAAAAGTTCACGGAGAAGTACGGTTTGCCTTTCCAGCTATTAGCAGATGTTGATGGTGCTATTACCAAAGCTTACGATGTTGAGAAAGGTGATTATGCCAAGCGCGTTACTTTTGTTATCGACGGTACTGGCAAAATTATTCAGGTTTATGAAGGGGAAACGATGAAAGTTGACTCTCACGCTCAAGATATTCTGGTCACCATAGTTTAGCCGCCGTTAGTCTAACATTCCTGAACGCACTAAAGGGCTAAAAATCCGGTTTCTTCCGAGATATCTCGTTGCTACACGCAATTTTCTCGTAGAAACCGGATTTTTTTGTAATACCATTTCCACCAAAAATTGCTACAGAATAAATTTTGTGTTTGTTTATCAAACTATTGCGGATATGTGAAATACGCACTCCGACAAAGAAACCGGGTTTTTTCCCAAATTTGCGAATCACAGCAAAGTATTATCGCAAAAACCCGGTTTCTGGCAACCCGTGCGTAAGTCTAAAGAAACCGGGTTTTTTCCCAAATTTGCGAATCACAGCAAAGTATTATCGCAAAAACCCGGTTTCTGGCAACCCGTGCGTAAGTCTTAGGATCGCAAATTAAATAATTTACACTCTTGAAAGTGGGATGGGCGTCCCGCCCGTCCCGGAAGGACGGGCGGGACGCCCATTCCACAAGAACAATAAAGATTGTAAGTTATTTAATTCTCATTCCTTATAAAAATTTTTCGTCGCGACACACCCTACGACTAAAATTCCTCAATCTAAAATCCCTCAATCTAAAATCTCAAATGAGCTAAGTGAGGGGTCAAAGGTATAGGGGGTAATAACCTACTTCCATTAAATTTTTTCTCGCAAAAATTGCGCCACAAATTCTCTCAACCAGCGGTATATTCGCGTCAGGTGCGCGATCGCTAGCTGGACTGTTAGATTTCTGGTAAAAATCTCGCCAACAATAAAAAATTCATGCTTTAAAACGCATTAACTGCCCCTAGATTCAGTCCAGGAGCGATTTTGTCCGGGATCGGATCGTTGTGTTTGATAAAATGAGAAGTTATCCTTGCTGTAGCTGAATAATTAAGTAGGTAGGCGGATACATAATGACAAGCACCAAGACTATTTTGAGTTATTTAGGCCCACAAGAAGTTGAGGCTAATCGAGCCTCTGTCTTAGTTGGCAGTTTTGATAAAAATCAAGTGGCGGCAATCTCAGCAGCAGAAGGCTCAAATGCCCTGAAGGCCGGGATAAATTTATCGACAGGCATTTGGAACATTAGTTTAGAGAAAGGATTCGATAGCGCTGGAACTCGCACAGTGCAGGTGAAGGCTACTGATAAAACAGGCAAAGTTATTGGCGAACAAACAATTAACATTAAAGTTAATCCTGCTTCTAACACACCCGATCGCTCTTTCACGTTAATTACGCTCCAAGATACCCAATTAAAAGCCGGAACAGTGCCTTCTGGCAGTCTCACTTCTCAGCAAAAAGCGGAAATACCCGCAGGTAAAAGTTATCAAATTAGCAGCTACGAGTTTGAAGACGAACACCTAAATGTTGAACTAAATAATCCAATTTCTCCCGTAGGAAAATCCGGCTTTTTTTACGAAAAGCACGCAGTCATCACTAAAGGCTCAAAAATCCTGATCTTCGATCGCGCCGATCTACCTACCCCGCCCCCTGGAATGCAGTTGCTGTGGGTGAACAAAAAAACCTGGTTAAAGCGCAACCCCGCAGATTCGACTATTTTAAGCCCGACTCAGAAAGTGCGATTTGACCAGGGGGAAACTTTCAATATCTTCGGCTACGCTTGCGTGGAAAGTCATTTTCGAGTCACTCTCGATCGCCCAATTCCCAACTTCGGCAATTCGGGATTTATGTACTCGCAACACGTCCAGATTTTGCAAGACGGCAAGGGGATTGCCTGTAACAGAAATGCAGTTACCATGACTGTTGTCAAAACTACTGTGTTGAAAAAACGGCCGGTGGATGCTGTCAAGCTGCAACTGCCAGAAAAAATCACTTTACCGGCGGGAATGATTTACGGAATTTCCGGATTCTCGATCGAACAAGGTCATATTAAAGTCTCGCTGACTGAAAATTTGCCGCCCTTTGGCAATACGGGTTTTGTTTATCCAGATTTCGTGCAATTTGCCAAAGGTGGCAAATCTTTCAATCCGGCCCCAAATTTAACGTATCAAGGCCCGACAGAGGTTTTGGTCAATCAGTCGATCGCACTTTCAGGTACTTTTGACAAGCAAGAAGCAGCAAAAGTTGAGGTAATAGCCGAGGATAAATTTCCGCTAACCGTGACACTCAACCAACAAGCAGGCACTTGGCAAGTGAATTTGGCTAAAGGATTTAGCATACCCGGAGCTCGCTGGCTGAGATTGCGGGCAACTGATAGCAAAGGTAACATTACCGCCAGCCAAATAATTTATATTACCGTAAGTTCAGATCCACTGACTGTCGGAAAAGATTTGAGCTTAAAGATAGTTTCCGACACTTGGTTTAAGGTAGCCCCGGTTGATGGTTCCCGCCTCAACAACCAGCAAAAAGTTCTTGTCAAAGCAGGTCAGACTTTGGCACTTAGCAAGTACGGATTTATTGACGGGCATCTCAAAGTGGTTCTGGATTCGACAATTTCGCCGATCGGCACTTTTGGCTATTTTTACGAACCAGACGTTCAGCTTGCCAAAGGTACAAAAGTCCTGAAATTCGACCTAGCAGACGTACCCAATAGCAACGGGAATGCTCAACTGTTGGTAACTCAAACAACTCTGATTAAAGGTCAACCAAAAGAATCATCGAAACTCCCTGCAAACCAAATTGCTGAACTAACTTTAGGCAGCACCTACGCCATCACTGGTTATGCCTGCATTTTGGGGCATTTCCGAGTAACTTTCGCCGAAGCTATTCCCGGTTTTGGCAATGTGGGATTTATCTATTGGCAATCTGTTCAAATCAAGAAAAATGGCAAAGAAGTTCCCTTTGACCCGGATCCTTTGACAATGACAATGCTGCAACCAACTGTGTTTAAAAAACGCCCTGTAGATGCTGCCAAGCTGACGGCTACCGAGAGAACTACACTGCCTTTAGGTCGAGTTTACGGTGTGGAAAGCTACGGTTTGGAAACCGATCACCTGAAAGTTTCTCTGACTGAAGAGCTGCAAAATTTCGGCAATACAGGTTATGTTTTTCCAAGTTTTGTTCAGTTCAAGCGGGGAGATAAAATTTTCGATCCGGTTCCGAACAATGTGGAATTGAACGTGCCGTATTTTTCACAGCGGGACAATCCGCGTTTTGACTGGTCTACTTGCAATGTAACTGCGATCGCCATGGTGCTGTATTATTACGGCGTTCGTTCTAAGTATGGGGGACAGTTGGAGGATGAGTTGTTGCAGTGGTGTTTCGACTATGCCGGCCAGGGTTCTCAAACCGATCATAACGTGCTTTCGGCGCTGATTAAGGCTTACGGGTTTAAGACGAGTTTTAGTGCGACTCGGAAATGGGCTGATGTGCGATCGGAATTGCTGAATCGGCGGCCGATAGTTTTAGCGGGAGATTTTACGGCGGCGGGTCACATTATCACTTTAATTGGCTACAATTCTGAGGGTTATATCGTGCAAGATCCGTGGGGAGATGCACTCACGGGTTACAGAGATACTGAGGGAAGAAAGTTGATGTATCCGTATGGCTATATCAATCAAGTAGCCGGGCCTGATGGGAATGTTTGGGCGCATTTTATCTCGCGCTAAGCTTTTTAGGAACGGGCCGGAGAGCCCGTTCAATAGGTATGTAGTTGCGCTTGGGCGCTCTTAGCATTGAGGTATGTAGTTGCGCTTCAGCGCTCTTGGCATTGAGGTACGTAGTTGCGCTTCAGCGCTCTTGGCATTGAGGTATGTAGTTGCGCTTCAGCGCTCTTGGCATTGAGGTACGTAGTTGCGCTTCAGCGCTCTTGGCATTGAGGTACGTAGTTGCGCTTCAGCGCTCTTGGCATTG
>NZ_JAEQDE010000194.1:0-3703 GCF_020737865.1 Microcoleus sp. PH2017_35_SFW_U_B | reverse complement strand
GGCTTCAATCCATCTTTGTAAAGATTACTCCAAGTAGCCAATCCCCAGTTATAAGTAAACCTCGCTATTCCAGCGTGCTTGCTCATGACTGTTGCCTGACTCTTGTTTAATTTTAACTTTGTTTTGATGGATAAAAGCATTGTTCGACCTCAACACGCTAATTTCACCGATCGCCCGACAGGGTGGATTTGGCTGGTAACTTCCCCGAAACATCCCAGCGAAAGCGAGTGTCTTTACTGACAATCCAAGATTTTTTGGGAATCGCCCAGGGTTTGAACAGGTACATCGTAGATTTGTCTACCAGTGTACTACCTTGTCTATTTAATCGCTAGCTAGGTACTAGCTCTCCACCACCCAATTCCCATATCTGCTATACAAATCCTAGACAAGCCTAGACATTTGCTTCTTACTTCATCGGGAGCATGGGAGCGGTTATCCCTCGGTAAGCTTTGACGCTCTAGCCAAGCGCGATAAATTAATTGCTGCGTTCAAATCCCTGTCCATCGAATGACAGCAATTTCCGCAGTTGTAAGTCTAATCGCTGTGCGGCGGCGATGCTGGCAAAGCGAAGGCAATCCGAAAATTCGGTTTGCTAGCACCGCATCTCAAGGGTTTAGGCATCCGATTTCAACGCCGACTAACCCGTGTGACCAGTTTCTAAGGCACGGGGGCGACGGCCAGAGGCGCCGTTTCCCTGACCGATGTACTCGTGCCACAGACGAGCCAGGTCTTGAGCTTGATGTCGCCACTCGGGGAGGATTTGATACATCCGGCGGGGGCGGCCGCGTCCTTCTACTTTTTTCCAGTAACCGGTAATGACGGCTTCATCTTCGAGAAATTTCAAAGCGCTGTAGAGGACGGTATCAGAAAGTCGGTAGATGGGGAATTCCCTTTCTAGTTGTCCGATGAGTTCTGTACCGTAGGAATCTCCGCGCAATAACACCGAGAGAATGTAGCACACTGCCAGTTCCTTGTTTAGATAAACAGGAGGTGGGTCTTGAAAAAATTGATAGATATGTTCAAATTTCATCTGTCTTGTCCGCTGGAAACTCTCGTGATACCGTCAGGTTAACGGGAGAGGAAAGCGGGGCGGGGTGTGCCGCTTCCTAAGGATTAAGTGGGAATGGGGGAAACAGAGGTGCAGTATTTCCCCAGTTGTGTTGATAGCCGGAACTGTTGTGCTGCACTTCGGTAATGTTTGCTTGCGCCAAGGTTGAGGAGCGCTCACATAACTAGGGTAACTTTACTTTCTCTTCCAATCTATCGCAGCGACTATTGCCAAGTGTGCGATCGCACGGAAGAGTTGCACTTATTTCGGGGGTTAGTGTTTCAACTCAAACTCAGAAGTCGCAACCCCCAAACCCTCTGCGTTCCTGGTTTGTGGGCTATGGTTTGTCAGAGTTCGCCGGCTTTTTCGGGCAGAAATTTTGCCTTTAAACCGGACTCAGACCTAACATGGCGCGCAGTGTAAAAGTTAGAAACACAAAAGTCGCTACAATCGAAGTAATCAGGGCGATCGCAGTTGCCGGTCGATCGAGCAGAGGTTTGAGTCGCTCGAACAGGAAAAAAAAGATTCCCAGACACACAGTAATCAAAAAACGAGGGTAGCGAGAGATGTTATTAATGAAATCTTGCATGAGCACCGGTGGGGTAAAGTGTTACAGCTCGATCTTTGACTGGTAACACTTGTGAGCGAGTTAGACAATTTTGGCACAGCCGGAGCTAAATCTGCCGATCGGGCGATCGGTCATTTTTCAAGGGCGATGCTAACATATATAATTCTAACGAAAAGTTTTGTGAGAGCGATCGGGTCTGAGTCTGTTCAATGCCGGAACGCGACCTCCGTTCAACAGTTGACCGCTTGACAGTTGACCGCTTGACAGTTTGAGAGCGACCTCTACCTATAAGTCCGAGGATTGGAGTAATGAATAGTCTGATTTTAATTTCTCCCTCAAAGCGTTCCGGCTTTCAACCAATTCTTTCTGGTAACGAATGAGAGAAGTATTTCTATTCAGTTGTAGTTGTGAGTTGTAGTTGTGATAAATATTATAGGGCTGTTATTTCTACCTAAATGTCTGCTGCCGCACCTTCTTTCGTCTTGCCGCGTCCATTTCTGAAATGGGCTGGAGGCAAAACAAGGTTGATTGGACAATATCAACCTTATTTTCCTAAAAAGTTCACCACTTACTACGAGCCTTTTTTGGGCGGCGGAGCCGTATTTTTTTACTTAGCACAACAGCACCCTTCTGTGCAAGTTGTGTTAACAGATATTAATCCTGAGTTGATTAATGCTTATCGCTGTGTCAGGGATAAAGTTGAGGATCTGATTGAGCTTTTGTTAGAGCACGCTTTAGAGCACAGCAAGGACAATCCAGCCTATTATTACTCGGTGCGATCGCGATCCTACAACACAGATACAGAAAAAGCAGCACGGCTAATCTACCTCAATAAAACTTGTTACAACGGCCTCTACAGAGAAAACTCCAAAGGTGAATTTAATGTTCCCATAGGCAGATACAAAAATCCTAACATTTGTCAACCAGAATTATTGCGATCGGTCTCATCTCTACTCGAACCAGCTCAAATTGAAGTGAGAAAATTCGATCGAATTTTAGATTTTGCTACAAGCAGCAAAGACTTTGTTTATTTTGACCCGCCTTATTATCCTATCAGTTCTACTAGCGATTTCACAGCTTACAGCCGCGAGAACTTCAAACAAGCCGAACAGATAAAGCTTAGAGATGTTTTTGCAGAACTTGCCCAACGGGGTGTCAAAATTATGCTGTCTAATTCTAACTGCGATTTCATCGATAAAATATACAGCGATGCTGAAGCTTTTAAAATAGCTCATCTCCCTCAGCAAATTGAAATATCAGCGTCTAGGGGAATTAACTCTAAGAGTTCCAAGCGCGGCAAAGTCAAGGAATTATTAATAAGTTCAATTTAACTAAACACCAAAATCCACTCTCTATCTAGTCGAAGTTGAGTTAGTTAGGTGTAGGGTGCGCCGCCACCGAAAATCCCTCAAGAAAAATTGATAATGTAACCGTTCCACACCTGTGATTGCACGGCCTGTGGAAACAAACCCATTTTTGGATAGCAATGCTTTTCGTCGATATCAACCACAAAAAGTTTAGAAACAGTGTCAAAAAATTGGCAAAAAAAAGGAATTATTACCTATTGACTTGTCTGGACTTTAGGTGGTATATTTTAGATAATGGAAGTGGTGAGTCTAACTTTAATTTTGCGACTATTCCCATTATTAAATTGTACTTCCAAAAAACTTCAGAGTCAAGCGGTTAACTCGAAAAAAAAGGGCGATTTTTTTCACTTTAATAAAATTAAAATATTTGAATGCTGGGTTATCGTAAATAATAGCAGTTTCCCCAAAAAAAGCAACTGTAGGGAAGGGGAAAATGGCGATCGCGATCGGTAATGCCTGATTAGAGATGTTTGTTAGCCCAAGTAATGAAAGCTTCGAGCTTGTGAGCCCCCAAAAGATTTTGATTTTAGGGAATTTGCTTTTTAAACCAGTCGATCGAACCTTGCCCATTACTCACAAGTTAAGCTAAAAGCACTGTTGTCAATGAGTAATCTTACTCATTTTTTTTACCGAGATACCAATTAAAATATGACTCCATTTGTTCCTTTATTATTGAAAAAAAATTGTTCGGGACTTCTTTGAGTTCCAGGGAAAGGAGAA
>NZ_JAEQDE010000193.1:0-5611 GCF_020737865.1 Microcoleus sp. PH2017_35_SFW_U_B | reverse complement strand
GAAAAAAATGTGCCTCAAATTTTAAGACTGAGATGTGCGTATTTAAATAATGACATCAAGCTAGGTATTTCTACTTAGTCAAAAAGTGGGATGCTCCCATCTCGATCAAGAGCTAGCTTTGGCTGATTTAGCAGCGATCGCCCAAATTAGTCCTAACTATTTCACCACGCAATTTAAGCAATCTATAGGTTTTGCGCCCCATCAATATGTGATTCGGCAGCGCGTAGAACGAGCAAAGAAGTTACTCGTCAATGGTGAAGAGAAAATTGCAGATATTGCCTATCAAGTTGGATTTACTCACCAAAGCCATTTGACTCGTCACTTTAAACGCTTGGTTGGTGTGACTCCAAAGCAGTTTCTTATTCAGCAGTAAGAATGTGCTAGGAAACGGAGAAACGTGCAAGAAACATTGAGGACAATGCTGTTGAATAGGATCAGTTGAGTTTAGAGGCTCTAAGATGACGCTTTATTCAATTGGCAATTGGCTTTTCCTGCTAGGTTCTCTCATTTTTACAGGTGATTCAGTTAGCGAAGTTTTTACAGATTGTTCACTACATTCAATTGGACATCTATTGGCAAGCCTCCTATTCACAACGGGCTGTATTCTCTTCCTCCAAGAACCAACTCAGCAAGAAGATTCCAAATCGTTGTGACAACACTCCTGGTTGACTGACAGAACTCCTGAAACCCTATTTACATACAAAGGTTTTTATTCATGATGAGGAATGATATTCCGCTGCTCTTAAAATCCTTCATAGCTTTTCTACATCCTGTGATTATGACAGCAGTTGTCACTGCTACCTTCTATGCTGCCTACTTTGGGGTACAAACAAGACGCACTCGTACAGCACGGAGCGAAGAGAAAAAAGAACTGGTAAAAAAGAAGTTCAACCTAAAGCACGCTCAAGTAGCCTCGATCTTGCTTTCAATGTGGGTAGTTGGTGGTGTTGGGGGAATGGCAGTAACTTATTATCTGTATGGGCAGTTGTTTTTTAGTCCTCATCTCATTGTTGGATTAAGTGTCATTTGTTTTGCTGCCCTTGCTGGCTCACTATCTACTTTCATCTATCAAGGCAAGAGTTGGGCAAGAGTTCCACATATCGCATTTGGCGTATTAATTGCTATTCTATCTATTGCTCAGGTTGTAACAGGGGTTAGCATTCTCATTCAAGATATGTTACCGGAAATGTTTGGCAAATAAGCAAATTGCAGTTGCCAGCCGTCTAACAAGTCGATGAAGCGGACGGTTGAGAGATTTTGGTGAGGTTATCAAGGTTTCCTACCGCCGCTTATCTTGGTCGTTAGATCGTTAGGTTATCTGTCAGGGGGCAATCGAAAAGTGTCGTTGGGGTGCGGTTTCCGAAGTGGGTTTGCATCACTGTTTAATGCGCGATCGCAAAGTTACTTGTGAAGATCCTGAGCCAATTGATCGGACTAATTGGTACAATAAATAGATGCTAGCGATCGCCCCCATGCGATAAGCTAACATCCCCAATACTTTCACCAATCCTCAAACGAGAAGACGATCGAATGCCATTGGCTGAACTCATGTTACAAATCCAGGAACTTCCAAAAATTGACAAGCTTCGGCTGATGCAGTTTCTTGCAACAGAACTTGTCAAAGCAGAGGATGCAAACTTCTTTGTTGCGAACCAAGAGTATCCTGTCTGGTCGCCCTACAATTGCTCTGAGGCTGCCAATGTTTTAATGAATCTTCTGGCTACAAAACAACAAGAACAGAATGGTGTAAAATAAAAGTCCGTTTGTTCTAAAACACGTCGGTGATGGATGATGCTTTATGTCTCACGCCGATCTCGACGATCGAGAAATTGTCCAACGCGGAAAAGCAATTTACGAGAATCAAATTCGTGCCAAAGTAGAAACTCAGGAAAATATTGGCAAAATTATTTCGATCGACATTGAAACTGGTGATTACGAGATTGACAGCGATTTACTGGCAACTTGTCGTCGCTTGCAGGCTCGGCATGAAAATGCAGTTCTTTGGACAGAGCGAATTGGGTTCAATGCAGTTTATGCAGTCGGTGGCACCTTAACAAGGACTGCACTGTGATTCACGGAACTGTTGTTGGGCTTCAAGCAAGAATCAATGTGATTCTGCGTCCCCCGGAGCGATCGGATGTTGAGATAGAGTGTGTTGTTTATACAGGCTTCGAGGGTGCTTTAACTCTTCCACCTGATAACGTATATTATGCTTGGACCCATACATCTTGTTTGTGTCGATAGCCTGATTCGTAATGTCTATGTATTGGCTGGGCCCGTAAAACTTAGTCATAATACATATACAACCCCATCCACTCCCCACAAACCATGACAGCCGCCGAGAAACTCCACCAGATCATCCAAACCAATAAATCTTCCCGTAAAAATTGTTAGAATTCAGATCGTTTCCTCGGAGCAAAATCATCCAATGCTAACCCTAGACCAGCTTATTTCCGAAGCAACTGCCCTACCCGATACCGCCAAGGCTATCCTCCTCGACAAGATCCTAGAAAGCATGACAGAACAGATCGATCAAGATGTTTTGAAGGAGGGCGTACAGAAAGCTCAAGACCGCATTGCCGAGATTGATAGTGGCACAGTCCAATCCATTCCAGGCGATGTTGCCTTGGCACAAGTTCGACAATTGCTAGGAAAATGAAATACGAATTTCACCCAGCCGCCCTGCAAGAATATGCAGAAGCTGTCCAATTCTTCGCCCAGCAAGACCGCCATCAGGATTTCATCGACACCATAGAAAACTCTATATTTCGGATCGTTGGCGCACCCGAACGCTGGCCGATTGTTGAAGGCCAAATTCGTCGGTATCTAACCCCCAAATTTTCCTATGCTATCTTGTATCGAGTTTATTCAGACAGGATAGCGATCGCAGCAATCATGAGTTGTCGTCGCGATCCCAGCTACTGGCAGGATCGTCTGTAACACTTCAAATTGACACACCTGCTCTTACCCGCAAAATAATCGCTAGATACTTGCTTGGGTAGAGCTAAAAAACACTAGGGATATTTATCGTAAATCTCACATCTCAAAGCTCAAATCGATCGAGATAATTTACGTAAGTTTACCAGATCGTGTCACTTTTTATCGAGTTGTGAGTTGGTATTATTAACTTTTGATTAATGGAGTATTGTGATGATAGCAGCACGAGATAACGATCGGCACTTTACACCGGAAGAGTATTTTGCTTGGGAGGAGCAACAACTGGAAAAGCACGAGCTAATCGATGGTCGGGTTTATGCGATGAGTGGTGGCACTAAAAATCATAGTGCGATCGCAATTAATTTCTTGTTGTTAATTCGCTCTCATCTGCGGGGCGGTCGATGCACTGTTTTTAATTCAGATTTAAAGGTTAACATTCTCAATACGCCCAACTATACGTATCCCGATCTAAGCGTGACTTGTGACGGGCGCGATCGCGAGAATGCTCTTTATATTACTTATCCCTGCTTAATTGTGGAGGTTTTATCGGATAGCACCGAAGCTTACGATCGAGGGAAGAAGTTTGAAAAGTATCGCCGCAACCTCGGGAGGGCGAACGGGTTGAGTTTCAAAGTATCAATCTAAGTTTGCCGATCGAGCAATTATATGAGGAAATTATTTTCGATCGACAGCCCTAGATATACGATCCTTCTGCAAGGACTGGTAAATCAATCAGGAATCGACTTTTCCCAGATTCCCAGATTAACGCACTCTGGATCGCTCTTTCTTCTACGGATTGAGTTTGTTGTAGACACAGAATTTACAGATCGACAGTCATAATTTAAGCTGCTACTGTAGTTGCTGGCAAAGGTTCAATTTCTTCTGGTTTGGCGTGACGGCGGGGGTCATCAAAATCCCAAGCAAACAGCCAATCTGGGTCAGCATTACCGCAGCCGATCGAATATATTTGGCTGTATTTGAAATGCTGGAAAAACTCGTGACATTTTTCGTCGGTCATTAGGGATTCTGCTAGCGGCAAATCGTGAATTAGAGCGTATAGATCGAATTCGTTTCGTTCTGGATTCCATTGATAGCGGAGTTCTGGAGTGTAACCGAGTTCGATCAGTTGTGCAATTGTGCGATCGGGTTTTTATAGTTATATCAGGTTCGGTTAAATAGATATAATTCCTGTAGGGGCGGGTTCACTAATAATAATTGCCGAAAACCGACAATCTCATAAACCCGCCCGGCCGGTTCTTATAAGCAATTAACCGAACTTGATATTATCTAAGTGAACACAGATTTTCGTGATGCCAAAGTCAAGGAAGGTAAGCAAGCAGAGTTTTTGATGTTTGATGTTTTTCCGTGGACACTAATCGAGAAAATTGGGACAATTAATAGTAGTATGGCAACACAAGTTGAAACGACTTTGGCAAGCACCGGGCATCAACCCGCGATTGCTGTAGAGCCTACCTGGTATTTTTGATGGGAGACGCTAAACCTATGATTGAGCTAACTCAAGGTGACATCCTCAAAGCTGACCCTGAAGCATTAGTTAACACTTTGAATTGTGTGGGCGTCATGGGACGCGGTATCGCACTACAATTCCGAAAAGCTTTTCCAGAAAACTTCAAAGCTTATGAGTTTGCTTGCAAAGCTCATATCAATTCCGGTTGCACCGGAATGATATAGCTTTGGTTTTTGGCCACCAGTGAAAACAAGTAATCCCTTTAATTAAAGAAGGTTGCTTGAGAAGAGCTTGGCAGCGCTGAAATAGCACTTCCTCTAATTCATCAAGATTTTCAAATGAACGATTGGCAATTGGTTCATTTACCAACGGCCAGAGACGCTCTGCTGGTTGTAATTCAGGAGAATGAGAGGGCATAAATTCTAAGTGTAAACCCTCTGGAACTATAACTTGTGGGCTAGTATGCCAGCCAGCTTGGTCAATAGTTAAGATGATGTGTTTATCTTTGCCTAGTCCAAATTCTTTGGCAAAATCTACTAAAACTTTGTTAAAAAGTTCGATGTTAACTTTTGGGAGAATCCAAAAGTAGGTTTCTCCCGTTGACGGGTGTACAAAACCATACAACCATAGCCATTGATATCGCCAATTGACGTTGGCTATGGGCTGCTCGACCTAGCCTACCCAAACTCGCCTAAGTATCGGCTTTAGTCCGAGACGATGTTCATCCATTCCCCACACTTCTACTGCTGCCAATGGATGCTGCTGTTGAATTCGTTTGGCTCGCGTTCGCAGTTTTTTTTCCAAGCTTCTTGAGCCTCAAGGTCAGCTAGGTCATGTTCCGGTCGGGGTACCCGTAACCGAAACTCCAACGAACGTAGATAGTCCCAACCCCTTTGTACGCTGACTGGACGATCGAGTAAATTACCGATCCACTCAGCAACTTTACGACTGTTCCATAATCCTCCATCAGCAGTCGGAGTTCGTAAAGTTTGCAACAGTTGTGCTTGTTCTACAACAGAGAGTAAAGGTGGAGTGCCCGGATGTTGATGACGTTTGTCTTTCAACCCATGTGCACCTAATTGATTGTAGCGACGGACTAAGCGATATTAGGACTTACGCATTGACAAAAAGCATTATCTATGTACTCTCGGCCATAGCATCACTCTGAAGGTTCGCAAAAATATGCTCACGTATAACTAAAGTGAA
>NZ_JAEQDE010000075.1:0-29113 GCF_020737865.1 Microcoleus sp. PH2017_35_SFW_U_B | reverse complement strand
TATTATTACTCACATTTTTCCGGATAATTTACCAATTGGAACATCTGATAAACTTTCTAGTTTACGAAATAATGCTTCTAATGTTGAGCCGTCTGCTATGCAGATATTTTCAAAGTTTTTTAAGGCAAATTGTACGCTATCTGGTAATGGTCTCGACTTTCTCATCAACCATTTTTGTCGAAAATGAGGTACTAATTCTTTAAATACTTTTTCAAACAAAATAGCTCTCAAAGTTAAAAATCTGAGTGATAATGCTTGTTGGCTAATTTCTTGTGGCTGACATCATAAAAAGCCTTCTCTCTTTAATAATCTGGTTAATTTTGTTACTCCTGCTACGTCTCGCCATAATAAACTTAATACGGAGACCATCATTAACGGTAGTGTTAAAATTCTATCTCTTAAATTTAGTTGGCGATAAAAAGTTTTTTGGGCCGCCATTGCTGGAATTAATAAATCTTCCAGGTGATTCGCGATCGCTTCGTTTTCTACTTGAGGACGATTTTTTTTCTTTGCACGATCTCGGTTGATTCGTTTTTTGCTACTCATAAACTGGTTCAATTATGGCTCAACTGCTTACCCGGTCAAGGTTTCATCCTATTTTACCTCTTGCAAGTCTACCCCCTTGACAATTTGCACTTTTTCTTAACTTGTCACAAATGGTCAACCGTCAACCGTCAACCGTCAACCGTCAACAGACTACTTTTGCGGGCGCTGATATTTACTCAATAAATCAGCAAAGCGTTTGTAATCCAAAGGCTTCCTCAAATACTCCGCCGCTCCCAATTCTAAACCATGATTTTGATCGTCCAAAAAAGTCAACATAATCACCGGAATATTAGCTAACTCCGGATCGGCTTTCAAGGCCGAGAGAACCGCCCAGCCGTCCATACTCGGCATCATCACGTCTAGAGTAATCGCATCAGGTAGCGACTCCTTAGCTAACTCAAGCCCTGCCTCACCGCTAGCTGACGAGAGTACCCGAAATCCTTGTTTCGACAAGCAGCGGGCGATCAAATCTCGCGAGTCAGGATCGTCGTCAATTACTAGCACAGTCGCAGCATCAGGAAGTTCCAGCGCTTGCGATCGCACTTCTTGCTGCGCCGTTTCTTCCGGTGTTCGATCGCCCTCGGCTTCTTTCTCGATTTTAATCGCCATCGGCAAGCGAATCGTAAAAGTAGAACCGCCATCAAACTGGCTCTCAACTGTAATATCCCCGCCCATCATCTGGCAAAACTTTCGGCTAATAGTAAGCCCCAAACCCGTGCCACCGTACCTGCGGGTAGTCGAATCGTCCGCTTGTGAAAAAGCTCCAAACAGCCTCGAAATCTGATCGTCAGTCATGCCGATGCCCGTATCGGTGACTTGAAACACGATCGAATATTTGTGAAATTCAGAGGCAATATCCGAGATATCCTCGGAATTCTCCACCGGCAAAACTTCCGATTCTTCCTTCCAAACATTAATTGTAATTTTGCCTCGATCGGTAAACTTAGCAGCATTGCTGGCCAAATTCAACAGCGCTTGCCGCAGCTTCGCCGAATCAGCGTAGATCGTACCAATATCGCGATCGCAATTGACACTCAAAGTATTGCCATTTTTCCCCACCAGCGGTTGAACAGTAGTCATAACCTGATCGACTAAATTCAAGACATCAAAAGTCTCCAGGAAAAGAGTCATCTTTCCTGCTTCTATTTTAGAAATATCCAGGATGTCACTAATAATGTTCAGCAACTGCTTGCCTGCCATATTAATGCTTGCCAAATCCATCACAAACTCTTCTTCGCCGAGTTCAAGAGCCTCTTCTTGCAGCAGCTCGCTGTAGCCAATAATCGCATTTAAGGGCGTCCGCAATTCGTGAGTCATATTTGCCAAAAACGTGCTTTTCGCGCGGTTAGCAGCTTCCGCAGCGTTCTTAGCAATTTCCAATTCACCCGATCGCTCTTCTAGCTGTCGTTGCCGCACCTCCAAACCTTTGAGCAAACTGCTAATTTGCTGAGCCATTGTATTGAGAGTAGAAGATAGAACTCCGATCGCATCATTAGACACCACAGGCGATCGAGCCGTCAAATCACCGCTCGCAATCAGTTGGGCAGTTTCCCGGAGCAAACCCAAATTCCGAATAATCGCCGACACCGACACACAAGCAACTATACCTGCGATCGAACTCAAAACCAAAGCCCCCACCAGCCAACTCTGAGTGCGACTCGCCACAGCCATAGTTTGCTCGGCCAGCACCGCCATTGTTGCCTCCGCAGCCCCCGCTGGAGCTGATGCTGCCTGCATCGCCAGCAAAGAGTTCTTCATCTCCAAAGAACCCATCCACCCGACTCCCACCGCCATCCAAGCGATCAGTACCATGATCACAAACAGCCCGAGCAAAGAAGCCCTAGTACCCACAGAAATCTGCTTCGGACTTAGTGCGGCCGCCCAAGGGTAGCTTTTGAGAAAAGGATCCGGCTGTACAGGTGCCCCGGAATTCCAAATCTCCTCAATTTGACCGTCCGATCGCACCTGACCAATCCGCACTGTTTTCCAGGTATGCTGAGTTTTGGCATCTATTTTTACCATGCCAGAAGGCGCTGCAAACTCAATATTTTTAGCAGCCGCCCTGACTTTAATTACATCTATCGAACCAGCTTTTTCTACTGCTTTCTTCCACAGATAAACCCCCAAATAAGCCGCTTCGATTGGGTCATCCGTGACACGATTTTCCCCGTATCTCGCTTTATAATCCTTAACAAATTTCTGATTTTCCGCTGTATCAACAGTTTGAAAATAGTTCCAAACCACCCAATGTCCGGCAATATTGGACGGCCCTATCGCCCGTATTTCCTCTTCTGCCACGCTAACCGACATCACCGGCAAATCCTCCGGTTTCAAACCAGCTTCCCGCAGACGAAGGAAAAAAGCCACATTGCTGTCGCCGTTAAGACTGTTGAGAATCGCATCCGGTTTCACTGCTAAAATATGTGCGATCGCCTCGTCCACCTCCCTCGAACCCAGTGGCAGATACACTTCCCCCGCCAACTCTCCTCCGAGTGCAGCCAGTTGAGCTTTCACAATCAAATTTGCCGTCCGGGGAAAAATATAATCAGAACCCAACAGGAAAATTTTCCGCTTCCCCTGAGCCAGCAAGTAATTCACCCCAGGTACAATCTGTTGGTTCGGGGCCGCACCAGTGTAAAAAATATTCGGACACTGTTCTAGCCCTTCATACTGTACCGGATAAAAGAGCAACCCATTGCCGTACTCAAAAGCCGGCAGTACCGCCTTGCGACTGGCCGAAGTCCAACAACCAAATACCACCGCCACCTGCGATTCTTGGAGCAATTGCTTAGCTTTTTGAGCAAAAGTCTGCAAATCGCTGGCTCCATCTGCTATCACCGCTTCCAAGGGGCGTCCGAGTACCCCTCCCGCCGCATTAATTTCCTCAACAGCCAACAGCGTCGCATCTTTTACAGAAATTTCGCTGATGGACATAGTTCCCGTCAGCGAATGCAACACGCCTATTTTGATCGGCTCACAAGTTTGGCCGGCTGCTTCGAGGGGGTTACTGCTGCTTGCTCCCATAGGGTTTTAGATACTTTTTACTAATAACAGAAATTTTAGTTCAATCCTGCGGGAAGTTAGTCCGGAGGCTAACTCTGGTTTAGCAGATTATTTCACCCGATCGCCACACAACTTGACAATTGCTGCATCTTGTTGATTTTAACGGTCAAACCTTCCTGCATTGACTTAATTCTGCACTAACCTGTCACCGATTTTTCTCTCAATCTGTGACGGAGGTCTAAGCAGCCTCATCAAACAAACGGTAGAACCCACTTGTGCAATGCAGCAGAAAAATTATCTCCCTCTTGCCTTTTACACTCTCCCACGCTCTCATCCATCTCCTCTCCCCAACTCATTCACCGCCTAGCTGCGTGCGAGTCACCAACTAATAGCACCTACTCAGACACTATTCCCATTCCCATATCTTGCTTCCGGGAGATGTAACTCTCGGTAGATTGCTCTTAGTATAATACTCAAACCTCAGAACTCACCCACTCTTCCCCAGCCCCTATCACCCTTCAGGCAGAGGGAACTCTCCGTGCTTTACCTTAGGATCGAGGTAAGGTCAACTTTGAATTAGCCTTGTTGAAAATATTTTTGGCATAAATTAGGGTTGTCAGCAGTTGCCAAAATACCTAGATTTACCTAGAAATAAAAGTTAATTCAAGGGTGGTCAGTAGATTTAAGATAGATGTTAATATATAAAAATCAAGTCAGGCGAACCCGACAACTATCGAACTCAATGACCAGCATCACTTACTGCAAAGCACTTTCTACACCGATAGATGAGTTGAACGCGATCGGTAAAACTCAGCTAGAAATGTTTTTGAGCGCTTACACACCAATATTTCACAAAGCAGTATGTGAAACTGTCAACTTTATGATGTTAGGAGAAGGATTTAACAAGTCATACTGGAACACGCACCTACAAAAAACTTACGGTATTAGCAAACGTCATGCCAATGGTGTAATCTCATCGGCTAAGGGTGCTGTTGATAGCGCCAAGGAGTGCCGGATTTCACACATAAAAACCTTAGAAAATCAAGCTAAATCTTGTGAAGCTTGGCTAACAAAAGCTGAGAGAAAACTCAAATTAGCTCGGAAGTTTTACGCTAAAAAGAACTGGCAAAATAGTAAAAGCGGTTGTGCATTTCCGTTATCTAGTGACCTAAAGTATAGACAAACTAACTGGCAAAACCTACGCTTTCAGATACACAATAAAAAACGTAAGCTGACCAGGTATCGGCAAATATTAGCCGTCCTAAAATCAATCCCTGTGCGGGTTCGTGTCCCCAAGAATCAAGCCTTTATCGTGGGTTCCAAAGATGAATCTTATGGTAATCAAGTGTGTCAGTGGGATGGGGATAATTTAATAGTTAGAGTGCCAGCTTGTTTAGAATCTAAGTTTGGTAAAAATGTAGATTCGTATATTGGCGATTTCCCTCGCAATATTAACCGATTACCAGCTACGGGCGCTAAAACTTGGCACTTCTATTATAAATCTGGTAAATGGTGTGTTGCTGTTAGTTTCACGCCCTCCAATGTTGAGCAGGTATCGCGTTCTGTAGATTATGGTTGTATTGGTATCGACATGAATCCCGGCTCGATTGGTTGGGCGTATATTGATACCGAAGGTAACTTGAAAGCACAGGGTAAAATTCGACTACAAACTGGTTTACGCAAGGGTCAACAGCAAGCTCAAATTGTTAAAGCTTGCCGAGAATTATCGGCATTAGCTATCAAGTTTCAATGTCCAATAGTCTGCGAGGAATTAGACTTTACCAGCAAGAAAGAGCAACTTAGAGAACGTGGCAAGAAATATGCTCGGATGCTATCAGGTTGGGCTTATTCTGAGTTGTTTAAGTTGTTAAACTCAATTCTTTCTAACAGAGGTATTGAGCTTTTAACGGTCAATCCTGCTTATTCTAGTATTATTGGTTTAGTCAAATATCTGAGGATGTATGGTTTGGCTAGTGATGAAGCAGCGGCGTTAGTTATCGGCCGTAGGGGAATGAGATTGTCGGAAAAAATACCAGGCTCCTTAACCGCCTTTGTTGAGGTGAACTCAACAAAGCACGTTTGGAGCCTGTGGAATCAACTGAATAAAAAAATCAAGCAATCTGGAATAATAACTAATAGACATAGTTACTATTCTAACTCTAACTGGGATTTCCTGGGCAACCTTGACATTGAGGAAGCGTAAGCGATAGGAAAGAATGCTTAAGAACCTTAAACCGCTGAGTCTTGCTAGGTTTACCTAGATTTTTAAAAGCGGTGAAAACTAATGAATATTGAAGAAAACCAGATCCACACTGTAAGTGGCAGCGAAGTTACATTACCAAAATCAAGGGAAAAATTGCTGGGCGAGGAAACAGAAAAAGCCCTCGGCCAGCAGAAACAAGAAAAAGCTCAAACTATGCGCGCTGTGGAACAGTTGAAAGAAGAACTTCAGCACAAAATAGATAAAGAATGTCATCACAAGGTAGATTAAAACTAATAACGTTTTTTTAGGGTGTGGGTAAGATGAAGTCTTGCCCACACTCTTTTTTTGAAGTCAGTTGTTAGTTGTTAGTTGTTATTTGTTAGTTGTTAGTTGTTAGTTGTCAGTTGTTATTTGTTATTTGTTATTTGTTAGTTGTCATTAGCGCGAGCGTCCTCGCTCGCGAACGTTTGTGAGTTGTCATTAGGAACGAAAAGTTAATAACTTACACAAGTTTGTGGGATGGGCGTCCCGCCCGTCCAGAAAGAATGGGCTCTCCCGCCCATCCCACAAGAACAATAAAAATTGTAAGTTATTTAATTCTCATTCCTTAGCGCGAGCGTCCCCGCTCGCGAACGTTAATTTCCCAAATCAGGATTTAAGTGTTTTGGTTTATGCTTCTGACAAAAAACTGATTTTGACTGCCAAGTACGACCAGCAATCAAATCAGATTGAAGACAAGTCTTGACTTGGTTAAAAAGCGGAATTTATAGCAGCGCGACGCTTTAATATTCCGCAGCTTTTTGAAGTCGAAGGAATCTCAATTTGAGACGGAACTGTTGTGTAGTTGGGAAAATAATTACCATGAGTAGCAGCGATAATTACAAGCGACAAATCATGAGCGATTTGGCTCAGGGCGATCGCGAAATGATGCCTGAGACAACTGGTGAAGAGTACGAAAATTTTGACGATTTTGCTCAGAGAACTTCCCCGGATCAGCGCAAACAATTATTCGGGCGTTCTTTTAATCACGAGTCTCTTCCGCCGGCACAGTTGGAACCGGAATTGCAAAAGGCGATCGCCCAAATCAAGCCGAACGAACTGGACGACGTGGCTCGGGAGTTCTTCAAGCAGTTGGACAAGAGAGGATTGAACGATCGCCAGTTGGAAAAGCAATTAGGACTTTCTACCCACCACGCGAGTCGCATGACTGCTGATGATGTTACCAAGCTTGCCTCGTTCACCTATCACAATCACCCGGATATTTTCCGAGAAGTGCTGGCAGAACAGCCTAGTTTGATGAAGTTTTTGGGAAATCCAGTGGTTGCGGGTATTTTGGGGATAGTTGCTGCTAAATGGCTCAACAGCCGGAAATGATTGAGGAAGGACTGAAGTCCTCACTACAAACCTTTAGAGATTGTTTGTAGCGAGGACTTCAGTCCTCTCTCATTTGATGAGGACTGAAGTCCTCACTACAGACTATTCGCTCCAATATCATACTAAATTTCGAGATTTTAAATCTTAATTATGCCGCTGGTTGCTGTTAGGGTGAGTAGGGAGCATCTCATTGTTGCAAGAAGCGTTTTTTATTGTAGTGCTGTCCCCGCTCGCGTGTTTGTATAAACACGCGAGCGGGGACAGCACTATAAATGCAAAACTGAGATGCTCCCGGTTAGTAAAACCCACTGCCAATTGCCCACTCCGAATTTGCGATCGCCAATTGCTAATTATTGCTTAGATATAAAAATAGCTGCACAGCACTAAACTGCGGTACACCTGACACTCCGCAAAATTAAATGTAGGATTAAGTCTTGCCGTAAACCAGGAAAAAAGATGAACATATCCACTATTTGGCGAAAATTCCGCAGCCAGCAAGCCTTCTGCTTGGCTGCACTGCTTGCGGGTTGCCTTGTATTTATCGGTTGTTCCCCCGCCCAGTCAGCGGCTGGCAATTCAGTCGATCCCAAGTTTAAAGAGCAAGTCTTGCAGGTGATCCGCGAAAACCCCCAAGCAATTTTAGATTCGGTACAAGCGTATCAGCAACAGCAGCAGCAGTCTCTCAAAGCAGCGCAGGAGTCATTTTTCCAGGAGATGAAAACAAATCCCAAATCGGCGATCGGGGATTCTCCTAGCACGGGTTCGGCTTCGCAGCAGATTGTACTTTTAGAATTCTCTGACTTTCAATGTCCGTTTTGCGCGCGCGCTCACGATACCGTTAAGCAGTTTATGGCAAAACACCAGGACAAAGTTACTTTAGCTTACAAGCATTTTCCCTTGAGTTCAATTCACCCTCAAGCGCTACCAGCAGCTAAAGCAGCTTGGGCTGCCCAACAGCAGGGAAAATTCTGGGAATATTACAGCGCTTTGTTTGAAGGGCAAAAACAGTTAGGCGAGGAATTTTACGGATCGATCGCCCAAAAGCTCAATCTCAAGTTAGATAAATTCAACAGCGATCGCAACAGCCCCGCCGCCGAAGCCGCGATTCAGAAAGACGTGCAACTGGCTCAAAAACTGGGAATCGAAGGCACTCCATTCTTTATTCTGAACGGCAAAACATTCTCCGGTGCGCTGGAGCTTTCTGAGATGGAAAAGATTCTCGCCAGTGTCTCCAAATAACAAGGTAAAAGATACGACAAACTTAGTTTTTCTGTCTTTTTCACTTTTTCGTTGCAATTTCAATTTGGAGTCGTTAAAGATGCATTCCCAGACTAAAGTCTGGGAACAATCAAAATTTAACTGATTAGCGGAATTCCCCATCCGTCTACACGGTGGGGATGGATAGCGCGGCTGTTGGAACTCCCCGATCCAACAGCCAATTAGCTTTGCCTTCCACCTAGAATATTTATTTACTGATTTAAGTTTTTCGTAGTAAGATAGAGACATGAAACACGCAGTCAAGGTACGAATTTATCCTAACGATGAGCAGCAAGTAGCGCTATCAAAAGCATTCGGCTGTGCCCGTTGGTTTTGGAATAATTCGTTAGCCATGACCAATCAACTTTATAAAGAAACTGGTAAAGGGGTATCCCAGGAAGGGAGAAACGACCGTCTACCTGCTCTCAAAAAAGAGTTTGGATGGTTGGCTGAACCTTATAGCCAAGTGTTGCAATCGGTGTCGCTAAACTTGTCTAGAGCGTTTATCAATTTCTTTGAGCGACGGGATAAGGAATGAAAATTTAATAACACAAGCAAGGTATAATAAACAAATGAGTGATTGCAAAGGATGTAACATTTCATTTTGTGGTCAAAACTCATCCTTAGGAATGAAAATTTAATAACACAAGCAAGGTATAATAAACAAATGAGTGATTACAAAGGATGTAACATTTCATTCTGGTGGTCAAAACTCATCCTTATTCGATGTTCACCTTCTTTGTTTTCCTAATAATTGGTTAGTTAATTTCCTTCATTTTGTTCAGGTAAATTTATGTATTACTCCTCTGAAATTACTGCTCAGATGCGGAAACTTTATCAATCTCTATCTGAAAAAGATCGACGAAGATATGCAGCAATAGAAGCCGAAAAACTTGGTTATGGTGGAATTAGTTACATATCCCGAATTTTGGCAGCAGACAGAAATACAATAGCCAAAGGCATTAAGGAATTAAAAAGTGAATCAGAGACTACTTTTGAGGGACACAGAATTCGTCAAAAAGGAGGAGGAAGAAAAACTAGCGAGTCTCTGATACCTGGCTTGAATGAAAGTTTTTTAGAAGTGTTAAAACATTATACAGCAGGCAGCCCAATGGATGAGAAAATTAAATGGACTAATCTCACTCAAGAAGAAATAGTTGAAGGTCTGAAAGTTCATGGCATAACAGTCAGTGTAACGGTTGTCAAAAAATTATTAAAAAAGCACGGATATGTGAAACGTTAAGCTCAAAAAAAACAAACAACAGGAATAACAAAGAATCGTAACGAACAATTTGAAAATCTTGCCAGAATCACTGAAGAGTATGAGTTACAGGGAAATCCTATCATTAGCATGGATACCAAAAAAAAGGAATTTATTGGAAATTTATATCGCTCAGGAACTCTGTATACTACCGAAACAGTTACCACACTTGACCATGACTTTTTCAGTTTGGCTGAGGGCAAAATAGTACCTCATGGAATTTATGATGTGCAACATAACCGAGGATATTTAACCCTAGGTATTAGTAAAGATACGAGTGAATTTGCTTGTGAATCGATTAAATCATGGTGGATAAATTACGGAATCTATCTCTACCCTCAAGCAAGTTCAATCTTGATTAAATGCGATGGAGGTGGCAGTAATAATTCTAATCACTATATCTTTAAATCGGATTTGCAAAAATTAGTCAACGTAGCTCCATATAGAAATCAGAATAGCACATTATCCTCCCTATACATTGGAGTATAATCCAATAGAGCATCGCTTATTTCCTCATGTAACGAGAGCTTGTCAAGGAGTGATTTTTACTTCTGTTGAGTTTGTCAAAGAACTCATGAAAAAAACCCACACAAAACCGGACTTTCTGTGGTGGTAAATGTGCTTGATAAAATTTATAAAACTGGTAGAAAAGTAGCAGATGGATTTAAGAATACAATGAAAATTATTTTTGATGAATATTTGCCAAAATGGAATTACCGTGCTGTTCCGACAAATGAGTAGATAATGAAGTTATTAATTTTTCAGTCCTAAGGATAGGGATTTTGTTGATTTAGTAATTAGCCTTGGCAAACCGCCTCAAATTCTTTGGCTAACCTGTGGCAACATTACGAATAAAGATTTGCATCGTATTTTTACTCGTGCTTTTCCTGAGGCAATTGAGCTATTTAATAATGGCGAAAATATTGTGGAAATTGGTAGGATAAAATATAGCCTTTCTCAAAAAGATGAGGTATGACAGACAGCTTACATAACCTCCCAGACAAAGAGGGCTCGCATCCCAACAACGTCCGCGAATCTTTCTGAGAACCGCTATAAATTACTTTCGAGTTTTCCAATTATCAATCTCCTTGGTCACAAACTTCTCTAAAAATGTGTTTTTAGTCATTAGTTAATAGAGTTAATAGTGAAAAACTAATAACTAATGACCAATGAATAATTAATCTAAAAATCCCATTAAGGTCGAGCTGTCGTCAATGTCGTTGGAAGCAATTGGCCGGTTGCCTCCCATTGTGGAGTAAACTTCATCAATGTGCAGATTGCTGATCGCAATAGGGCGCGCACCGGACATACTGAACATTTCGCTGACTTGCATGGCGCTGGAGCCGATCGGGCGTCTGCCGAGTGTAGCCACCACTTCAAAGTCGCTGGCTTCGATCGGGCGATTGCCTACAGTGCCGTAGGTTTCGCTGATGTGCAGGGTGCTAGCGCCGATCGGGCGATTCCCCGAGATCGAGACTGTCTCGCTGATGGTAAAATCGTTTGGGCCGACGGGGCGGTTGTCATGTAGGAGTTGCGGCTGATAAAGTTGAATGCCCGCTGATTTGGCTTCGCTGGCGGGTGGTAGGGCCTTGGTAGTGCCTTTGCCGCCGCGGGGGCTCGCTTTGACTTTGTCTTTGGGTGTGAGAGCCATAATTTTTTTTCCTTGCTGATTACTGGGTTCGGACAACTGCTTTTCTGGGCTTTCTGCTTTCTATTTGAACCGATAATTAAAATAATATTATAAAGTTTAACTATTTTCTTAACGAAATTGCAGAATCTCTGAATTTTTGTTAAAATTTATCGGTAATAGCGACATTTTCCTATGGTAACTGCGGCAGCATCTTTTCAATTGCAAGCGCCCTTCGATCCCACGGGCGACCAACCGCTAGCGATCGCCCAACTCGTCAAAGGCATCCAAGCGGGCGATCGATTTCAAACCTTACTCGGTGCCACAGGTACGGGCAAAACCTTCACCATTGCCTCGGCGATCGAAAAAATCGGTAGACCCACCTTAGTCTTAGCACACAACAAAACCCTGGCCGCTCAACTGTGCAACGAACTCCGCAATTTTTTCCCCAACAATGCAGTCGAATACTTTGTCAGTTATTACGACTACTACCAACCTGAAGCATACATCGCCGTCAGCGATACTTTTATTGAAAAAACCGCAGCAATTAACGATGAGATCGATATGCTGCGACACTCCGCCACGCGATCGCTCTTTGAACGCCGCGACGTAATTGTCGTAGCATCAATTAGCTGCATTTACGGTTTGGGAATGCCCGCAGAATACCTGAAAGCTGCTATCCCTTTGCAAGTAGGAATGGAAGTCAACCAGCGGCAAATATTGCGAGATTTAGTCAACGTCCAATACAGCCGCAACGACCTAGATTTAGGTAGAGGCAAATTTCGAGTCAAAGGCGATGTTGTAGAAATCGGCCCCGCCTACGAAGATCGAATTATTCGCGTCGAATTCTTCGGCGACGAAATCGATGCGATTCGCTACGTTGACCCCGTAACTGGTAAAATCATCCAAAGTACAACGGCTTTAAATATTTATCCTGCGCGCCACTTTGTGACTGCTGATGATAAATTAGAGGCAGCTTGCCAAGGAATAGAACTCGAATTAGAAGACAGGCTGCTAGCATTTGAAAAAGAAGGGAAACTATTAGAAGCGCAGCGGATAGAACAGCGCACCCGCTACGATTTGGAAATGCTGCGGGAAGTTGGATACTGTAACGGAGTAGAGAATTATTCGCGGCATTTAGCAGGCCGAAATGCCGGAGAACCGCCCGAATGTTTGATTGATTATTTTCCGAAAGATTGGATGTTGGTAGTAGATGAATCCCACGTGACTGTGCCGCAAATTCGGGGAATGTACAACGGCGACCAAGCGCGGAAAAAAGTATTGATCGAACATGGTTTTCGCTTGCCAAGTGCTGCTGACAACCGCCCTTTGAAAGCAGAGGAGTTCTGGGCAAAAGAGAATCAGTGCATCTTTGTTTCTGCGACTCCGGGGAATTGGGAAATGGAAATCTCGGAAGGGAGAGTTGCCGAGCAAGTAATTCGCCCTACGGGAGTCGTCGATCCGACAATTTTCGTGCGCCCGACGGAAGGACAAATTGACGATTTGTTGGGGGAAATTAAGCAGAGAGTCACTCGGGACGAGCGAGTTTTGGTGACGACTTTGACGAAGCGGATGGCGGAGGATTTAACTGAATATTTGCAGGAAAGGGCGATTAGAGTCCGGTATTTGCACTCGGAAATTCAGTCGATTCAACGCATCGAAATTATCCAAGATTTGCAGGATGGCAAGTTTGATGTGTTGATTGGTGTCAACTTGCTGCGGGAAGGTTTGGATTTGCCGGAAGTGTCGCTGGTGGTGATTTTGGATGCGGATAAAGAGGGGTTTTTGCGATCGGAACGTTCTTTGATTCAAACGATTGGGCGGGCGGCGCGCCACGTGCAGGGACAGGCTATTTTGTATGCGGATAATTTGACTGATAGCATGGTTAAGGCGATCGACGAAACGGATCGGCGCCGGGGGATTCAGCTAGCGTACAATAAGATGCACGGGATTACGCCGCAGCCGATCGCGAAAAAGCGATCGACTAATGCGATTCTGGCGTTTCTGGATGTGTCGCGCAAGCTGAACTCGCAGCAGTTGGAGGAGGTTTACGAACAGGTGGATGAGTTATCTTTGGACGAGATTCCTCAGTTAATCGGGCGGTTGGAGACGCAGATGAAGGCGGCGGCGAAGAAGTTGGAGTTTGAGGAGGCGGGTAAATTGCGCGATCGAATTAAGCATCTGCGGGATAAACTGTTAGGGCATTAGATATCGACCATATTTACCGTGGAACAGGCATCTTGCCTGTTCAAAATAGGCTTTTGATGTATATTAAACTCGGCGGTTGAAACCGCGTCTACACGAACAAAACCCGCCTTCGCGGGTTGAAGAATGGGGAGCAATGAGCAAATTTCAGTTATTCGATGCAGTATGTTTAACCGAAGCAGTCGCCCTCGGTGATGGCGAGATTGCACCGCCAGAAACAGCCGGGGCAATTGTTGAGGTATTCAAAAACGGTGAAGCCTATTTAGTCGAGTTATTTGGCGGATGGGTGAAAGCAGAAGTTGGCGGAGATTTTGTTACCGCAACTCAGGATGAACCAGAATCATTTATGGAAACGATAGGTGTTGAAACGGTTTATCCGCATCAGTTGCGATTATACAACTGACGCATGGGCCCAGAAACCGGGTTTTTGTGAAAATACTTCGTTGTGGCGAGTAAATTCGTTAAAAACCCGGTTTCTTTGTCGGAGTGCATAAATTCCGATCGACCTATTATATCGACCTATTATATAGATGAATGGGAAGGGCGATCGCATTAAGAATTTGCGCGATCGACTGTTAGGTTATTAATGGATAATTTAAAAGCCGAACATTAGCTTGAGTCCATTTGCGATCGGCTGATACTCTTCTGCGGTTAAACTGCCAAGATACCGCAATATTCGCCGGATATCTACAGTGCGTACTTGATCCAGCAATACTATCGAGTCGGCAGTTAGATTTCCCACTCCTGCCCGAAGACTTGGGTATAAAATTGGATTTTGTGCAGTCCAATCTCCTGATTGTCTGGTAATCGGCACAACAATCACAAGCTCAAAACGGATCGTACCTGTGTCGCTTGGGCTCCCCACTACTACAGCAGGGCGTCTTCCTTGTTGTTCGTGCAGTGCAGGCGTTTGAGGAGGGAAATCAACGAGTAAAATATCGCGGATGTTGAATGTATTAGTCACGCTTATTACTTTACCCTTTCGTCTTCAAGAATAACGGCACCTACTCCCGGTATATAGCGCACGGGTTGGCCAAGTTTCATCGGATCTACATCTCCCCAATCATATGGAGGAATTTCATTATCGACGAGGTAAAGTTGACGCCAAGGTGATTTTGCTAATGCTTCTTCGGAAATGTCAGGAAAAAACATGAGCACTTCTGCGATACCGACTGGAAAACCATTGAGTTTGCTCAAGCCATCTATAATGGCGGCTAGGACGGATAACTCTAGGTGGCTGAGGTTTTCTGCTTTTTCGATCAGTTGGTATACGGTTTCAGGATTGAGTGTTTCGCCGACAGCTTCGATTAAGTTTTCGGGGGTGAAGCCTCGACATTTCAAGTATTCGGCTAGTTGTAAGCGAATTGTACTCATGGGTTTAGTGGAGAAAGATTTTAGGGTGAAGGGCGATCGCCTTTTACCATTGTCTTATTTTTTGGATGGTAAGGGCGATCGGCTTTTTGTTAAATTCCTAGTCTATCCGTAACATATTCGCGATCGTGACAATCTGCGTGTGATGAACCATCGTTATCCCAAGGATTTGGCTGACAATCAAGTTCGTACTTCAAGTCATCTATTTCCTGTCGCTGTTCTTGGATAGTTTCGTCCTTGTCATCAAGCAGACTGCGGATACACTCTGCCCAAGCGGGGTTTAACTCCTCCAAAGCAGAGAAGATCGGAGTCAGGCTATGCTTGGCATACAATAGTCCATCTTGTGGGTTATAATTGTCGAACATATATTTCAAAAGTTGGGTTTAGTTGTGTGGGTCTGACGTTTACAGGTCAAATCAACTTAGCTACCTAGCTAAAACGAGGGCATTGTCTGAATTAGTAGTTCAGGCGGGCCTTTTTCGTATCAGGATAGGATTCGGTATTGCGAAAAATCCAAGATTGCAAAAAATACAAGACATTAGAGAGTTCTTATACTTGGCAATTTGAGGAGTTTTTGTCTTCTTTTGTCTTTTAAGACTTTAACACTGGCCAGCAGAATTGGCAACTATATTTTGTGCCGAATATCGATAAATATAAACCTCTCTACCTGATATCAGCGTCAATCCAATCTGGGAAATTTTCCCAATATTGGGAATAATGACTTGAAAGATTGTTGAGTTAGGTATGCTAAAGTTTAGATCGCTCCTCTATCCCATTTCCTCTGCGTCAAGGGCGATCGCCCAAAACACCACCAAAAACCAACTACTTGCTCAATACCACAGCATCCGTACTGCTAGCAAAAGCCGGATGAATAAACTCCTCCTTCTCGAACAGCGTGATGAAACCCTGATCTACAGCTAGCTGCATCACTTCCGTCAAAAATCCTCTGAGGGTATCTAATACTTGAGTGCGATCGCATTCAAACACCTTTTCCCAGCACGAAGTCCCAAACTCGATCCAAGTGCAGTTAATCTTATTGTCGATCGGTAGCAACATAATAGTAAACCAACTCTCACCAAAGTCTATTTCTATTGGTTTACCTTGCGATAGCTTCGCAATTTCCTTGGGAAAGTAATTGTCGATCATCATACAGATATCTGGATCTAAAAACACCTCTTTTTGAGCATCACCTATTTCTATGAAAACTTTATGGTTGTATTCAAAACAGAAACATCGCCATCCCATTTCAAAATGAGAAAGCTCTCCTAATGGATCTTCTGGAGGTTCTGCCCAGTCTTCTAAGAAACGCTCTCCTAATTTAAAATTAAATTTTTGACCGCTATTCATGGCTGCTACTCCTATGTTAGAACTTCGCGCTCTCCCGATTATGCAAAAGTATGAAAATATATGATATTCGATCGCACTTACAGATTTTTGCTCAAACGCTTCGACTATACACAAGTTTGTAAAGAATTTTTAAATAGATCGCCACTTTTCGGTATTTATGTTAGTGTAAGGCCAAGTCAGGGAAGCACAAAAAAATGATTGCTGTTTGGTTTGATGAAAAATTTAGCAAGCTGACAATATTACCCAATAATTGTATACTATGAAACGGAATTTATTAATCCTGACTTTAGGCGCGATCGCACTTTTTGGCTTGCCCAGTTGCTCAACAAACGCCAGTACCTCCACGGCTACAACGGTTGCAACGGCAGCAGCGCCAACTGATGCCTCGCTCAAAATCGGAGGTTCAAGCAGCACAATAGGTGTGATTCAGACGCTAGCGACTAATTATGAATCCACCTCCCAAAACACCAAAATTACTCAGTTAGAGCCGGGACAATCTGAAACAGTGATTGCAGGAGTCAAACAACAACTTATTGATATTGGTGCAATTTCTAAAACATTAAAGCCCGAGGAAAATGATGGCACATTAGAGTTTCGTGAAGTCGCCCACGATGCCCTTCTCGTTGCTACTCATCCCAGCGTCAAAGGGGTGAAAAACCTGACCACTAAAGACCTCAAAGCCATTTACAGCGGCACCTTGACCAACTGGAAAAAACTGGGCGGGCCCGATGCTAAGATTGTGGTACTCGATCGCCCAGAAGATGAATCTGCCAAACGCCTCCTCCGCAAACACTATCTCGGAAAAGATTTGAAGAGTTCACCGCAAGCAGTAGTGTTCCGCAAAGAAGGAGAATTAATCGAGGCGATTCAAAGCACTCCCTACAGCATCGGTACTTTTTCCCTGGCTTACGCCATTTCCCATAAACTACCCGTAAACCGTCTTAGTCTCAACAATGTTGAGCCTACAGCCGAAAATGTCAAAGCAGGCAAATATCAAATGGTACGCCCGATCGAAATTCTTTGGCATAAAAATGCTTCGGAGTCTACTCAAGGACTGATTAAATACATTTTTAGCCCGTCAGGAACCACTGCTTTGGAGAAGTCTGGGTTTGTTGTTAGTAAATAGCATCAACTTGAGCTGCGAACCTAGTGTCAGCTTACTGATGAGTTAACAATCTTCTCGATCCTTCTCTATCCAGCTTTGTTAAGAAGGGACTAGACGATCGATTCCCCCTTTTTAAGGAATATTTACTGGTATCGAGAGTGCGCGGTAAGCTAGATTTATTAAACAACTTGACGTTTAAATTGACACTACATGGTTTTAGCTACACTCAATCCTAGGTTGAAGTAGATATGTTACAGGGCTTCAGATATGTGCGACTCCCAATCTCAGTCAAGCTGTTGTCTCCTTTGTTGGTGGCATTCGTTAGCCTGTGGACTTTCGGAACCCTGGGCTTTGGTTATTTTGCCAGAAAGAACTTAGAACAAACGGCGCACAAGGAGATAGAAGATAGGGCTACTTTACTCCAACAAGATCTGAAGCAAAAGCAAGAATTGCTCTACTTAAAAGCTCGTTGGGTGAGCGAGGACAGGAATGTAATCAGGGCCGTTGCTGCGGGCGATCGCCCTTTATTGCTCCGTACCATGTTACCAATCCAGGCATCCTTAAAACTGGATTTGATCAGAATCGTAGACACAAATGGTGAACTCTTAGTATCTTCGCAGCAGGGAGCACTGACACAAGCAATATTAGAAGATACTGCCATCAATCGTGCGGCTCGTGCTGGACTAAGTTTATCGGGCATTCTGCTGGCAGAAAAAGGGGCTGTACCCTCCCTGGTGGGATTGATCTCGATCAAATCTTCTACACAAATTTTGGCTGGTTTGGTTGTGGGGGGTGCGATTGACGACGCACTACTTCAGCAAATTCGCGGTAACACATCCATGCACTTAGTTGCATTCCAGGGCGATCGCATAACTGCTTCTACTTTACAGCTTAATCGCGATCGACCCTGGCAAGCTCCCCAGCCTGAATCTCTACCTAAAGTCGCAAAGATTGCAGGCGAAAACTACTTGATTAAAACGATCGGGCTACCAGGATTCGATCGCGCAACCCTCAAAATCGCCGTACTCAAGTCTGTCATACAAACCGAACAAGCAGAACAAAAGTTGTGGTTTGTGGTGGGTGGCTTTGGGCTGCTGGGAAGTTTCCTGGTGACGGGAGTGACACTCTGGGGATTTCGCATCACCCAATCTCTGGGGCGTCGGATTCAAAGCCTAACCCAAGCAACCCAGCAATTAGCCCAAGGCGACTTAACGACTCGCATTCCAGTCAACAACGAAGATGAAGTGGGGATTCTGGCACAATCATTTAACGTTATGGCACAAGAGCTAACAAATCGCGATCGACAACTAAGCCAACAAATGCAGCAATTAGAAAGCACGCTGAAAGAATTGCATCGTACCCAGAGTCAGATGGTGCAGAGTGAAAAAATGTCAGCACTAGGGCAAATGGTAGCAGGCGTAGCCCATGAAATCAACAATCCAGTTAGCTTTATTCACGGCAACATCACATACGTCAATCAATATACACAAGAACTGCTGCGATTGCTCAATTCATATCAACAGCACTATCCGAACCCTCCCCAATCGCTGCAAACAGAACTAGATGATGTGGATCTAAATTTTCTGAGTGAAGATCTCACCAAGGTACTGCATTCGATGCAAGTAGGCTCCGATCGCATTCGGGAAATTGTAATTTCGCTCCGCAATTTTGCTCGCCTGGATCAAGCAGAATTGAAGTTTGTCAATCTGCATGAAGGCATTGATAACACATTAATGATTGTGCAACACCGCATCAAAGCGACAGCACAACACCCAACCATTGAGATCGTAAAACAATATGGCGATTTGCCGCAGGTAGAATGCTATGCAGGACAACTCAACCAAGTATTTATGAACCTGCTAGTAAATGCGATTGACGCCTTGGAGGAGAGCAACCGAGGGCGCAGTTTCGATCAGATTGCCACCAACCCGAACACGATCTGCATTACTACCTCTCGCACGGAACCAAATCAAGTGCAGATAGTGTTTGCCGATAATGGTGCAGGTATTCCAGAGAATGTGCGATCGCGCCTATTTGACCCTTTCTTCACCACCAAGCCAGTGGGAAAGGGAACCGGGTTAGGCTTATCTATTAGCTATCAGATAATTGCTGAAAAGCATGGCGGAAAATTATGGTGCGATACTGCACCAAACTGCGGCACGAAATTTATCATCGAGCTGCCAATATCGGGCAACCATCAAGTTCATTAGGGAAATAATTATAGCACTTATGGTGTAACATGAGTTACGCTTAGGTAATTGATAATTGGCAATTAGCAATTGCTCTGAAGGTCTGTAGTGAGGACTTTAGTCCGCATTCACCTGAGGAATAAAATCAAATCCGGTAGCATCCGAATTATGTAGTGCGAGCGAGACGCTCGCGATCCACTCGCGAGCGAGACGCTCGCACTGAACGATTCAAATATATAATTCCGATGCTACCGGAAACGATATAAAATCCGAACGAGCGAACCAATTTTAGGATGGCGATTCCAGCGAAAATGATATGATTTAACCTTAACAAAAACGGTTCGTATTGCCCTTCATTTTGTGTTTGGGCTGCGGACTGAAGTCCGCACTACGAACCTTACTGATTGCGGTCATTCGAGCGGAGGCTATATCACTTAACCGCAACCTACTAATAAGGATTACGGCGTGGGATTGGGATAATTCGCGTGTACCGAATTGATTTCTGCTACGATATCTCGATCGAGAGTCACCTCCAAACTGCTAAGATTTTCCTCAAGTTGTGCGATCGATGTTGCACCGATAATTGTGCTAGTTACGAACCAACGCGATCGCACATAAGCCAAAGCCATTTGCGCCGGACTCAAACCGTGCGATCGCGCAATCTCAACATAGGCTTTCACGGCATCGTTCAGATTAGTTTTATCGTAACGCTGACCGAATCCTGCGAATAAAGACAGTCGGGAATTTTCTGGGATTCCATTTAGATATTTACCCGTTAAAAGTCCGAATCCCAAAGGACTGTAAGCCATCAATCCCACATTTTTAAATCTGCAAGTTTCTGCCAAATTCATGTGAAAAGTCCGATTGCTCAAACTGAAAGCATTCTGAATCGAAATAACCTTCGGCAAATCGTGTTTTTCGGCTAATTCGCAAAACTCGCAAACTCCCCAAGGCGTTTCGTTGCTCAAACCCAAATAGCGAATTTTGCCAGCTTTAATTAAGTCAGCAAATACCTCTAATTGTTCCAAAATCGGTACGGTTTCGTGTTCTTGGGCGATGTCGTAGTCCGGCGCACCAAATAGGGGCACGTAGCGATCGGGCCAGTGGATCTGATAGAGGTCGATGTAGTCTGTTTGCAGGCGCTTCAGGCTGTCGTTCAGGGCTTTTTCGACATTTGGGCGATCGATCTGATTTTTCCCTTCCCTAATCCACTTCAATCGAGTGCTTCTCCCCGCCACTTTAGTAGCTATAATGACTTTATCCCGCTGCTGTCGCGCCAACCATTCGCCGATATATTCCTCGGTTTTGCCCTGAGTTTCGGGTTTTCCCGGCACCGGATACATTTCTGCCGTATCGATAAAGTTGATGCCTCGGGCGATCGCAAAATCGAGCTGTTCAGCCGCTTCTGCAACCGTATTCTGCTGGCCGTAAGTCATCGTACCCAAACAGATTTCAGATACTAATAAGTCGCTGTTACCTAGTTTTTTGTATTCCACGATCTCAATTGCCGAAAAATTATCTAATTCTATCTTACCGAAAAACCTTGATTTAATATACAGCTCAGAAAAGTGAGATCGGCTTTCTCCTCTATTCCTCTTTTTCTCTGCGATCTCTGCGCCCTCTGCGGTTAAAAAAAATAAAATATCTCCGCAATTAAGTGCTAATATAAATAATTACTCTCCCTCCGATGTATGAGCAGTCGCCAGCCAAAAGTTCCATTTGTAAACCTTTACCTGCAACACCAACCAATCGAATCTCAAATAGCAGCAACACTTGCAACAATTATCCAGCACGGAGACTTTATTTTAGGTGAAGCACTGGCAGAATTTGAAACAGCCTTTGCAGCAGCTTCTGGAGTAAAATACGGCGTAGGAGTGGCTTGTGGAACTGATGCGATCGCCCTTGGACTCCAAGCTTGTGGCATCCATCCGGGCGACGAAATCATCCTCCCAGCCAACACATTTATCGCTACTATAATTGGTGTGATTCAAGCCAAAGCAGTACCTATTCTGGTAGATTGTGACCCGGAAACCGCCCTGATTGACCTCACAGCAGCCGAAACAGCAGTCAGCTCAAAAACTAAAGCAATTATCCCCGTACACCTCTACGGTCAAATGGTATCGCCTAGGGAAGTTTTAGATTTTGCTAGCCGCCACAAATTAATGATATTTGAAGATGCGGCACAAGCCCATTTAGCCGAAAGAGAAGGATACCGTGCAGGTTCCTTTGGTAAAGCAGCAGCATTCAGCTTTTATCCCAGCAAAAACCTCGGCTGTTTTGGCGATGGTGGGATGTTAATTACTAACGATGCAGAAATCGCACAAAAAATGCGAACTCTCCGCAATTACGGAGCACCCAGCAAATATTTGCACGCAGAAATCGGCACCAACAGCCGCCTCGATAATTTGCAAGCCGCCGTGCTCAATTTGAAATTGCCTTACTTGGAAAAATGGAATCGCGATCGCACCGACGCCGCTCAATACTACAATACTCTACTAGAACCCCTGAAACCCAAAGGCATTGTACCGATCGCCAATCACAGCGGCACAGGTCACATTTATCACCTCTACGTAATCCAGATTACTGACAAAAGCCCGTTACGGAAGCCCTCCCCTACGGGGGCTACGCCAACGAAGAGGATCGCCCGCAACACCCTTCAGGAACATCTCACCCGAGAAGGCATCCAAACAGGCATCCACTATCCCGTACCTTGCCACCTGCAACCAGCCTACCAAAACTTAGGCAATCCGGGCGACTTCCCCCACACCGAAACCCTGTGCGAACAAATTTTATCCTTGCCAATGTATCCCGGATTGAGCAATACTCAGATCGAGCAGGTTGTAAGGGCGATCGAGAAATCAGTTGACAGTTGACAGTTGACAGTTGACAGTAGGAAGAGTTGACAGTTGACAGAAGAAAGACGCAATACTGAAGGAAGACGCAATACTCTAGATGGAAGAAGACATATAGCGGTTATCACAAACATGAGGTACGTTGTTGGGCTTGGGCCCTCTTAGTTTAACTGGTTGTATAAGCTGTCAGTCATACCTCATCTTTTTGAAAAAGGCTATATACAGTAAACTGTTTAGCGATCGGTATTTTACCTTTAATTAAGTTAATTTACTTAATTGTTTATAAAAGTTATGGTGAGGATGTTGCAAGCCATAGAGTAGAAATCTCAAAGCGTTGGAGTTGGGAATTAACAAATCTTTAACTCACCGTTCAAAATCGCTTTCGCGTTGCGAATCCAGCGCGGCCATGTCAAAACTTCTCAAACCATGCAAATCCAGCGCCGAATTCGCATTGTTCTCAAGCGATACCTCATGGGGGAAGGTATCACGGTACTCCTAGTGCTGCTTTACGCCCCCCTGCTAGTACACTGGTACGACGGCTGGTTCAACAAAAACATCAGCATCGAACACGAATATTTCAGCCACGGAATAATTGGTTTACCCTACGCCGCTTATATTGCTTGGACAAACCGAAACTGCTGGCGGCGCTTAGGCGACTCGCCACATCCTTTGGGAAGCTTTTTGCTGTTAATAGCAACGCTTTTTTATCTGAGTCGCTTAAGCGATTTGGTGAATTTATCTCTACCACTAATGCTAGCCAGTATTTGCTTGTCTTTAAAAGGATTTTCCGGCTTAAAATTGCAAGCAATGCCGCTTTTGTTCGTATTTTTTGCCTCGCCAAATCACATTCCTTACCTCATAGAACCCTACGCCTTGCCGTTACAGCACTTCATTGCTCAAGTATCAGGCTGGATCTTAATTAAAGTCGGTCTGAACGTGAGAATCGAAGAAATTTATCTGTACGTAAACGATCGCATTGTCGAAGTCGCCCCTCACTGTGCAGGCTTAAAAATGCTGTTTACCAGTCTTTATGTCAGCTTAATTTTGATAGATTGGACGGGAGTTTGGAGTTCCCAAAAAAGAAGCATTTTGTTTTTAGTGGCCACATCTATCATTAGCATCACTTCCAACATTCTCCGCAACACTTTGCTGACTTACTTTCACGGAACCGACAGAGAGAGACTTTTTACTTGGTTGCACGCCGGATGGGGCGGAGACTTGTATTCTGCTTGTATACTAGGCTTATTGGTACTTCTCATCAACGGGATGGAAAAGTATTTCCCAAGCCAGCCTGCCGATTAATGAAACAAATGATTTCAGCACGGAAACTACTGCGGCGCTACCAAGTATCTAAAATTGTGGTACTGGTGTTTTTGCTGGTACTGGTTGCGGGAGTAGCAATTCCTGGCTACGCGACGGGAAGGTGGCCTTGGACAAATCCGCCAACAGTTACAAACCTCAAGCAGTTAAAAAGTTTGCGCCAACACGGGATGACACTTCCTGACTGGGAGGTGATCCGCATCCAGAATAACCTTCAAATTGGCGGACACAGATGGTTAGTTGAAGAAATTAAAAATCATCAAACAATTGCCATTTTATTGCTAATGCCTCAAAATTCCCCCAAAAACCAGCCGCAAGTAGAATGGCTAGATATCGATGGATTTCACCGATGGCAAACAGATTCTCATCGCACTTTGAGGTTTACAGTTAAATTAGCGCCAACATCCGACAAGCCCTCACCTACTATCGAGACGAGGTTTTTCCGAAGCTGGACTTCTCAACAAACTTTTGCTGTCGTGCAGTGGTACGCTTGGCCTAATGGGGGTTCTCCAGCAACCAGCCGCTGGTTTTGGGAAGATAGTATAGCGAGGCTGTCGAACCGCCGCGCCTCTTGGGTTGCTGTCAGTATCATAGTTCCCATCCAACCGCAGGGCGATATTAAGATAGTTGAACCGCTGCTGGAATCTCTGGGCCAAAGTGTTCAGACTCAATTAATGGCAGAAATTTTCTGAGTTTAATCAAGAGGGCGATTGAAATCGCTTCTACACAAACAAAGACCGCCTCCGCGGGCTAGAAGAATCAAGAGGAAAAGTTAAACGAATTTGGTATCAAGAGTAGATATTTATAGTTGAGAATTGCGGAGATGAAACTTAAAAAACAGCGAAACATTGAAAATATTACCCTTTTTTATTATTTCAAAATGCCGGATAAATTCACAATTAGAAATCGCCTCGCTTTTTCCTTGGCTGGCCTGTATTCAAGTGCTTGGACTCTATCTTTCGCTGCTGTATTGTGGGGCTTTAACGGCAAGGTTTTTTCAGAAACGGCTTTAGCCCAATCTGTTGTTCCTAGTTCTGAGCGACTTGTGCCGCCACAGCCACTGCGCGTACCGCCACCGCCACCTACTAATTTCAACAGGGAAATTAACCCAGCTTTTCGGAATCGGCCGTACCGCCTGGGCCCGGGAGACCAGATTTCCGTTCAAGTTCAGCGCTTTCCAGAGCTAAATTTTACGGGTGCAATCAGCCCTGAAGGGGTAATTGTACTGCCGCTAATCGGCACAGTAAATGTGCGCGGCCTTACCGTCGAAGAAGCACAGCAGCGCCTCCGCGAGCGCTTTACTCAATTTATCAAAAATCCTCAAGTCTCGGCTGCTTTGCTCGTTCAGCGCCCGGTAGTGGTGACGGTGACGGGGGAAGTGGCTAGACCTGGTTTTTATCCGCTGCAAACCCCGCAGCTTCCGGCGGCTTTGGCTGCTGCTGCTGGGACTACTCCGACGGCCGAACTGCGGGCGGTGCGGGTGCGGCGGACTTTGCCGGGTGGTGCTGTGGCTGAGCAAGTTGTTGATATTTTGACGCCGCTGCAAACTGGTATTGCTCCGCCGGATTTGCGTTTGGAAGATGGAGATGCGATCGTCGTACCGTATAAACAGGTTACAGCCGATCGCAAGTCCGATCGAGATTTAGCATCCAGATACAGCCTAGCCGCTGCCGCTGTCCCCGTTCAAATCACAGTCACCGGAGAAGTCAGCAAACCTGGTTTTTACACGCTTCCGGCGGGTTCAGGTCGAATTTCCGCCGCTTTGACGATTGCGGGGGGAGTCACGGGAAAAGCCGATTTACGAGCCGTGCGAGTGCGACGGACGCTGGTGGATGGCTCCTCGGTGGAGCAACCCCTCGACCTCTACACTCCCTTAGCAAAGGCTAACGATTTGTTTGATTTTCCTTTGGCCTCGGGAGATGTGATTGTCATCCCAGAATTGGACGCTAGTATCAAAAACCTAGACTACGACAAAGCTTTGGTGGCGCGTTCTACGCTGATGAAGCCCAAGATCTACGTTCGAGTTTTGAGTTACGCTAGTGGTAGTTTGACCTCGTTTTACCTAGAAAATGGCAGCAAGTTTTTGGATGCTATCAACAACTTGCCTGTGAATCTGGCTGATTTGCGGAAAATGGCCTTGATCCGGTTCGACCAAAAGCAAGGTAGAGCAATCAACCGCAAGATAGATGCAAAAGCTGCTTTGGAGGGCAATGTTTCTCAGAACCCGATGCTGGAAGATAATGATGTGATTGTGATTGGTCGGAATCTGGTAGAGCGTATTGGTTATGTTCTCAATACCTTTACTCGACCATTCCGGGATACTTTGGGATTTATTCTGTTTTTTGAGCAGTTGAGAAATGGGGTAAACAATCTGTTTGGGCCATCCAACAACAATAATAATAGGTAGTTAGTGGTTAGTTGTTAGTGGTTAGTTGTTAGTGGTTAGTTGTTAGTTGTTGTTAGTTGTTGGTTGTTGGTTGTTAGTTGGTAGGGGCTGTACCCCGTGCCAGCCCTCAGTTGTAAGTTGTCAGTTGTCATTAGTCAGCAGTGCTGTCCCCGATCGCAAAAATCAGTCATTGGTCATTCAGTAGGTTGTTACACATAAACACGCTTAGGGAGAGGCGGTTTTGTACTCGTAAACTCGCTTCTATCAAAGACTGTTAGCTAAACCCGCCGAGACAAGATACTACAGCGGTTCTCAAAAAAATGAGGTATGCCCTGTTTGCCCAATGCCCTGTTTGCCCAATGCCCTGTTTGCCCTGTTTGCCAATGCCCTATTATGCACGTCTGGTACCTCAGATGGGAGCTCAAAAGGCTATAGTTTTTTTTCCATCACCTACTTAGTTAGGATTTATAGTTAGCAATTCTTCAATCTAAAATCTAAAATCTAAAATAGTTATGACTTTATCAGTTGTCAAACGTTATTTGATTGCTTTTGACCAATACAAGTGGGTGGGACTAGCCACTCTTGCGGTGACTGTGGGCGTGTCCGGAGTAGTTGCCGTGCAGCCAAATCAGGCGCCGGTTTACGTTGCTAAAGGTACGCTGGCCTACAGCAAGCCGACCGTGATTTTTTCATCAACCACTACCAAGATTCAACAGGAAGGACAAGAAATAACTAAAGATAAGTTGCTCAATCAACAGGTCATCCAAGCAGCCGCCAAAAAACTCATTAAAGCAGAAAACAAATTAAATAAACAAGCAGCAGAACTAAATTCAGAAGAATTGAACGAAAAAGTAAAAATATTGACTAAAAAGCTGAAAGACGGCGTGGAGATCAAGATGCCGACCAAGAGTAATGACCCCAGTGCTTTGATTCAAGTATCGTACAAAAATGCCGATCGCCAAAAAGCAGAAAAGCGAGCAGAGGCGTTGATGAACGAAATGGTGATTTACAGCGAAAATTCTAATAATTTCAGCGTCCGAAAAACGATCGCCCAAATTAACCAACGCTTGCCGAAAGTAACTCAGGAACTCAGAGAGGTGGAAGCAAAACTTGAATCCTACGAAAAACGAGAAGAAACTTCTATTTTAGCAGTTCAGAGCGGTACTTTGCCGCAAGCGATTATCGCCACCGAACAGCAGCAGCGGCAACTCCGGGTGCAGTTGGGAGCAATAGTAGCTCAAATTAAAAGCTTGCAGGAACGCTTGGGATTGAATGGAGAGCAAGCTTACGTGGCTCAAGCACTGTCTGCCGATCCAATTATTGCACAACTGCGAGTGCAACTGTTTTCGATCGAATCTCAGCTCAAAATTCTGCGTAGCGACTTGCAGGAGGAACACCCGAAAATTGTGGAATTGCTCAAACAAAAACAAGCTTTTGAGCAGCAGTTACAGCAGCGACAATCGGAGGTGCTCGGGGGGAACGGGGTGGCGGCTCCACTCAGAAGTGCCGATCGAATTCGGATAGACTCTTCTTTAGACCCGGCGAGACAGCAGCTAGCTCAAAGTTTGATTGCTTTACAAACGCAGCGGGATGTGGTGCAAGAACAACTCAAAGGAGTAGAGAACACTGAACGACAATTGCGCCAGGAATACGCGAAAATCCCCAACAAGCAGTTAGAACAAGCGCGGTTAGCCCAGCAAGTGGCGCTGAAAAAAGCTCTCTACGATAAGATGCAGGCGGCTTTGGTAGATGCTGAGGCGGCGAGAGCTGAGACAACGGGGAGTTTGACAGTCGCCCAGCCTCCCAAAATTGATGACGTTCCGCCAAACAAGAAAGGTTTGCCGGTGATGCTGGCGGTGGGCGGATTTGTGGGATTGCTGCTGGGCGGCGGGTTCATATTTTTGTTGGGAATGCTCAACGGGAAGTTTTACAGTTGGGAAGAAGTGCGGGCGGCTTTGGTGGAAAAAGAGGTGCCAATACTGGCTGTTTTGCCTGAAGTGATTGTGTTTGATTCCTATGGGGAGGAGATGCCGCTGGCTTTGGAACCCAATTCGCCTTATTTAGAGTTTTACGAGCGGTTGCGGACTAATTTACGCCGAATTGGCGAAAAGCCTGTAAAAGTGGTGTTGCTGACTTCGGCGGCGCCTTTGGAGGGAAAGAGTTTTAGTGCTTACAATTTGGCAATTGCGTCGGCTCGATCGGGTAAACGGACTTTGTTAATTGAAGCAGATTTGCGATCGGGTTCTAATGTGGAATCTTTGAAAATAGCTGCGGATCCTCTGGCGGCGGTGGAACCTTTGCACTATTACGGCAATATGAGCGAGTGCGTTTTGTTGGTTCCAGAGGTAGAGAACCTATATGTCGTGCCGAGTCCGGGCAGTTTGCGGCAGGCTTCGGCGGTACTGGAATCGAGCGAAATGCGGAGGTTGTTTGAGGATGTTCGCAATCGCTTTGATTTTGTGGTAGTGGATTCTCCGGCGTTGAGCGAGTGCAACGACGCGCTGACGCTGGAACCCTATACGGACGGTATAATTTTGGTGGCGCGGGCTGGTTATACTCTGGCTAGTATGTTGTCTGAGGCTGCGGATCAGTTGGTGGAATCTGATGATGAGGATTCGCACAAATCGGGGCCGCGGCTGTTGGGGGCGATTATTAATGGTGCTGATATTGCGGTGAAGTACCGCAATGATATTGATGAATTCGAGTTGCCTTTGAGTGCTGTGAGCGATGGGGCGATCGAAGTGCGATCGAGGCAATTACCGCAGCAGTCAAAGTCAAAAAACAAAGCTATTAATAGTAAATTTAACTAATGCAGGCTACTTGATTAAACTTGAATTGCATTCGGGAGCATCTCAGTTTTGCATTTGTTGTGCTGTCCCCGATCGCGAGTATCATACACCTCCCGAGCGGGGACAGCACTGTAAAAAAAATGTTTTTTGCAGTTTGAAATTGCGATCGAGAGAGGTACGTAGTTGCGCTTCAGCGCTCTTGGCCGGCAGGTAGGTAGTTGCGCTTCAGCGCTCTTGGCCGGCAGGTAGGTAGTTGCGCTTCAGCGCTCTTGGCCGGC
>NZ_JAEQDE010000074.1:0-29486 GCF_020737865.1 Microcoleus sp. PH2017_35_SFW_U_B | reverse complement strand
CGTCTGTTCTCCAATACCTGGAATCGAAGTCAACAGCTCGCGCTGCTGTTTTAAATGCGGATGTTGGTCAAAATGATCGCTAATCATTTTTTTGATTTCGGCTTGTTGTTCTTTAATGTATTCCAAATGAGCTTTCGTAAGTTTAGCTACGGTTTCTGTAGCTGTTTCCAAACGATTCTCTTCCTGTTGATACATCTCGGTTAAAGATTCTAGTCGTCGCAATAAAGCTTGTAAATCCTTGACTTCGAGCGGAGTTGGCTTCCAAAATGACGGTTTAATCGCCGCACAAAAACGAGCAATCAATGCTGCATCTACAGAGTCAGTTTTGGTACGTAAAAGTTCGCTTTTAGCAAACCCTTTAATCCGAGCCGGATTAACCACACTCACCTGGTAGCCTGCTTCATACAGAAACTCAGCTAGGGCATCCCCGTAAATGCTCGTGGCTTCCATGCAGGCATGAAGTTCTTCAACACCTTGTTTTCCCGGCCACTGATTTAAGCTCTCAAACCCTTCGGTATTATTCGTGAACTTTTTGGGTTTTGAGCCACGTTCTTCTTTCAGTAAAAAAACATGAAAGTCTTTTTTACTGATATCTATGCCTAAAAATGTCGGTGTCATTGTTTGCTCCAAGCTCCCTGTTTGTATGAAAGAACATGACAGGCAATTTAACTAACCTTATAAATGCAGGCTGTCCCGTGAAAACGAGCGCCTAAGATACTGTCCAGTTTTTTTGTATGCGCCTGTCATCAGTAATGGGAGCTTATCTACACAACAGACTTGTGATAGTCACTCGGGGCGGGCCAACTTCACCAATTTCTGATGTCCGATCACAACACTTTCTACTGTCATTTGTACCTATAGGCAAGAAAATTTAATGGTTTCTTTATATTTACTCGTGTTAGGATTCAGTTACAACCGTGTCTGCGGTTTGATTACAACCGTGTCTTCGGTTCTATAGCCTGCGGTCTACGGTTTGATCGCCTGACTCTTTTAAGATACAAGGGGCGGGTTCGCCAACAGCTTTAAACGAAGCAGATAGGTTAAATAAACCCGCCCCAATCCCACGAAAAATGCCTAATTGAATTGGTGCAAGATATGAGTTTAACCGCCTAAAGAAACCGGGTTTTTGGCAAAATCTGTGCGCCGCAACCCCATCTTAAAACAAAAACCCGGTTTCTCACCGCCATGCCCAATTCCTGAAAAAAATTTTTTTTAGCGCTTCGCGCCAGAGAGAAAAGAGGAAAAAGAGCAAAGGGCAAAAGAGCAAAAGAGCAAAGAAGAGTCCTCACAGGGAAGACAGGGAGGAAGGGACAGCCAAAGCTACCGCAACACGAAAACCCCTGCCCCTGTACGAGTTGCCCGCAGAGTTGTAGTTGCGGGCGGCAGCACGGCAATGGACCGCATCGTCGAGCCACGAACCACCACGCAGCACTCGGTTACTATCTCCGCCAGTTGTCCACGAAGTACCATCAGATGGCGCGCCATTGTAATTACCATGCCAAGGATCAGCGCACCATTCCCAAACATTGCCCTGCATATCGTACAAACCAAAAGCATTCGGGGGAAAACTTCCCACCGGAGTAGTTTCTTGACGATAAAGTCCTTTTGGTGCAGAACCGTAGGGATTATTGCCGTCATAATTAACTAAATCTGGAGTAACAGTCTCCCCGAAGTGAAAAGCTGTTGTCGTACCTGCCCGACAAGCATATTCCCACTCAGCCTCACTCGGCAAACGATAGGTTTTTCCAGTTTTCTCAGACAACTTCTGACAAAAACTTACCGCATCATTCCAAGTTACTTGTTCCACAGGCCGTTTCCCACCTTTAAAAGACGATGGGTTATTGCCCATCACCGCTTGCCACTGTTCCTGAGTAATGGCATATTTCCCTAAATAGAATGGCTGGGCAAAAGTTACTGGATGCTGCGGGCGTTCATTATCGTTACCTTCTCCCGACGGTGAACCCATCATAAAACTACCCGCTGGAATATGCACCATTTCCAGTTTCACCCCATTACCCAAATCTTCCTCTTTTTGATAAGCCTTCCCCGACTGCTTGCTAGTTTGTTTCCCGTACTTATCCACCGTGATAATTTCAAAAATAAATGCTTTACCTTTGCTAGCTTCTTCCTCCCGACGCAAACGTTCCGCTTCTGCTTGCTGGCGTTGGCGTTCCCTTTCCTTTGCTGCTTGACGCTGGCGTTTCCCTTCCGCCTCCCGTTTTCTCTCCTCCAATACAGCCAAAGCCACATCGCGAATATGCAAAACACCCGGTAAACTCGGATTGATTTGCAACGCCCGATTAAAATCTTCGATCGCCCGTTCCAACTCTCCCAACTTCTGATAAACTAACCCGCGATAGTGGTAAACACTCGCCTCATTCGGATTCAGCCGCAATACTTGGTCAAAATCAGCAATTGCGCCCTGATACTCCACAATTTGATAGTAAGCCAAACCGCGCTGCAAATTCGCCTCAAAGCGAGAACCATCTAACTGCAAAACCTGATGAAAATCAGCAATCGCCGCCGAATATTCCCCATTTTTCGCCCGTTGCAAACCCCTTTGCCAACAACACTCAATGATGCTTAATTGTAAACTCGCCTCCAAACCTCGCGAACATTGATTTAGCTTAGTTACATAGGGTTCATCATCAACCGTCAAAGCCGCAGCCAAAACATTTAATAACTGACTTTGTTCAGGAATCGCCAAACCATGCAGCCTCAACCAATCTTGAACAGACAAATACAACTGTGCAGCAGCCCACTGCTTGTCAGCCAAAACCAATAGTGAGACAGCTAAATCCAAACGCAAATCAGCAATCAGTGCCGACTCTTCTTCAGCCAAATAATCATACAATCCCTGATAATAACCAACCGCAATTTCCGTCAGAATATTCTGTTCATCGGCGGGCATCTTTGCCAACATTTCCGGGAGTAACTGCGGTAAAAAAGGTGTTTTTCGCTCATCTGGAGGCAAAAACATCAGACAATATTCATCAACAATTAAGCCCGCGATTAAAGCATGGCAAATGCCAATAAATTCTGCTAAATCATTATAATCATTTTTGCTGTCGAGTTCATAGGGACGATTAATTTCGCTTAAATCTTCTCCATCTTCCAGGGCATCCCGTTCAATTTCCAAGATTCGTAAATTTTGCTGATGGCGTTTAACTGCTTTTTCACCAAAACGGAGATCGAAATCAGCAACAGGTTTACCAGAGTCAATATACGCTTGTCGTTTTGTTTGCCAATTGACCGCCCGTTGTTTGGCAAAATCATACAATGTCTCAACCCAAGGTAACTGATTGATTGGAGTTTTGTAGCGATACTTTGTGAAATTAATATGCCAAAAGCCAAAACGCAGATAAAACTTATCATGGGTAGCAGATGAGTCTAAAATCAGAGTAGGAATCACGCGCAAACCTGCAAATAAGTTTTCCGCCGCCGCTTCTTCCCGAAAAACATTAGTCCGCCAAGAACCGCCCATAAATTGTACTGGCCGACCATCGCTCATATACTTATCTAGGAAGTTTCGCAAATAATTGCTTAAAAACTCCTCAGATACCGGAAAATTTTGATTTCCTTTAGCAGCATCGTGAGTCAAGACTGGCGGTGACAAGAAAACTCGTAAAATCGGAGTATCTTCGGGATTGATGTTGGCAATAATGTTTTCAGCGGTAACTAGAATCGGCGAATTTTCTAAGTTTTTTTGCTTGACAATGGCGACAATTGCTGTTTCGCGATTTACCTGAGCAATTTCTCGTGCTAAAAGTGCGTCTAACTGTTTTAATTCTAATTGGATTTGACGCTGTTCGGCGATGCAGAATTTTTGCAATTCAGCGCGAAAAACTTCTAGTTGGGCGCTATGTTCGCGATTGAGTTTGCCTTCATTGGCTTGAAAATCCCGATTGAGTCGGGCTAATTTGTCTTGTAATTCGCGGTTAAGCGTGCCTTCATGGGCTTGAAATGCGATATTCATTTCGGCGAGGTATTTCTGCAAGCCTCGGTTTAAATCGCCTTGTTCTCTTGTCACATCAAGACTAGCTTGATGTTGCAAGTTTTGAACGATGGTAATTTTTTGTTGTAATTCTCGTTGTTTGTTGGCGTTATCAATGGCAGTTTCTGAATTAATTGTAGCAATAGATATGCCAGTTTCTGCTTGGCGGTCTTGCCGATATTTCTCTGGCATAAATATGGATTTGGAAGTATCTTTTATGTGATCCCAAATTCCTTTCTTTCCTGGTAATGCTTTGGTCATAATATTTCCTCCAGTGGTTAATGTTTAAAGTTGACAAGATTAAGAGAAAATTTCAAAGCTAAACTGACTAATTTGCTCAATTATGATGGTAATTCGCCCAACTTCCTGTCAAAAACTGACTCGTTGGCAGTAATTTTATCTGCCCTAACTAAAGCTGGCCCAAGTATACCAATTTAAAAAATCTTAGTTGAGTTTGTGTACTCAAGTATTGTCACGCTGGTGCGTCGCTGTAAGATTTTCTGTTTTTTTTGTATTATCAAGGGCGACACACCCTACCAATATTATTGTTGCATTGATTTTTCATACTTGGTATTACTTTGTCTCCAAGAAACCGGGTTTTTTCGGGAGTTTTTTCGTAATAACGAAGTATTTGGGAAAAAACCCGGTTTCTGGGCCTCTCGTCTACCCGACAGAAATGCGGACTAAAGTCCTCACTACGAACCGTAAAGCAAAAGTGAGATTCTCCCCAAAAACCCGGTTTCTGGGCCGTCGCGCAACCATGATTCATCAATTAAGTTTTTGCGCCGCCTCCCACTGCAAATAATAGGTGGGCTGCACCCTCTAGATTTGTATCGGCGCGTCCTATTTCTTTATGGTCTACATTATAAATGTGACCATTCTCTATTTTCCCGATAAAATTGTCCGCTGAGGAATAGTTATATTTATAGACTTCTCCATTGTCTTTGAAGTAACCGACTTCCCACCCAGATGAATTATACATTGTATGCCCTCGAACATCACCGACATCAACGGTGTGACCGTTTAGCTGATGCAGATAAATGTGGCCGTCATCCCGGATGTCTATGTGGGGGCCGTTCATGGTACGATCGCCCCCAGGAACAGTTGCATAGGATGAGTTGACCGTCCAAGGTTGTTGGTGATGGGAATCTAGGGCTGATGTTTGATGCCAGTCTTGATGTTGCGGGTGCTCAACCCATGCAGATTGGTGGAAATCTGGAATGATTTCTGGTTGGTTGACTGGGTGATTTAGATGCTGTGAGTCTAGGGCTGATATTTGATGTAAGTCTTGATGTTGGTGAGAAAAGTCTTGATGTTGGGGATAGTCTGTCCATCCAGATTGAGAGAAATCTGGTAAAATGTCTGGTTGGTTCGTGTGAACAAAATTAGGCTGTTGAGAGTAATCGAGTAAATGATTTTGTGGTAAGCTCAGGTCTAAATGTGGATCTGAATGTTGAACGGTATGCGGCGTGTCGATGCCCAAAGATTGCAGAAAATCATTGAGTTGAAATTGCGGGCTATTTTGTCCGGCATCGGGAAGATGATTATTCATGGCGAGTCACCAAAATCATAGCGATGTCTTGATTGTAGCGTAAATTTTCAAATTTATATATGACGGCTACAAAAAGTTATTTTACAGGGTAGATATAGATTTATAAAGTTAAATTAAGGAAGGTTGTCATTGGGAGAAACGAAACAATCGCCAAGACTAAGATTGCTTCGTTCCTCGCAATGACAGATATAGATATTTATTTATGTCAACAATTAAAGGCTTTTATCTAAAAATTTTAATTAGTTATAGAAGTGATTGAGACGTGTTGTTTTAACCGCAAAATTACGCCATCAACTCATCCAACGCCACACTAAAACCGGGCAACACAAGCTGAGTCTTCGCCACATCACCAGGCTTAAATAAAACTGTCGCACCTTGAGTAATTACTAACACCCAACTACTCTTTGGAAATAGCAGCCAAACTTCCAAACAACCAGACTCTAAATACTCCTGTGCTTTTGCAAAAACATCATCAGCAAAATCATTAGGTGAAACAATCTCAGCTACCAGCGGAAAACTCTGCGGCAAAACTGAAAACTCTCCAACTTGTGCTAACAGTTCAGGAGTAATATAAGATATATCGGGTATTCGCCCTTTTTTCAGAGTTTGACAAGTGACTTCCACATAAACCTCACCCCCTTGGGCGCTTGAGATCATGTAACTTCTCCAGTAATAATCGAGCTTTGATTGAATGCGACGAGTCTTTGCAGTCATTCCCGGTTTCCCTACTACTTCTCCATTCACAAATTCTACAGGATGTTTGACTATCACTTTACCGTCTGCCCACTCCGTCCCGTCAGGAGGATTTTGCATCCATTCTTCCAAAGTTAAATCTAACTGTTCTACACTAAAACTTGTCATCTGATTCACCAATTTTACTGCTAGTATCGATTTTATCATATCTGCCAAAACATGAAAAAATCCTTGAATATGCGGCAGCTAGCCAGTCGCAGCTTGTTGGCAGATACCGCACAACCACAGTTGACAGTTGACAGTTGACAGTTGACAGTTGACCTAGAACGAAGAGGATTGGAGTAATGAATAGTCTGATTTTAATTTCTCCCGCTCCGGCGGGCGGGCTTTCAACCAATTCTTTCTGGTAATATATTCATAACGAACAAGTCAGCCAATGGCTATTAACCGAATTCTCGCATTCGCGCGCGTCGAAATGCCTGACTTGGCAAAAGATCGATCGCACCTGACAGCAATTTCTTGCGATCGGATGTGCCCGCAAGATACACTATATCCTTTGTCAGAAAGATGAGGTACTCATGGGCATAGGTCATAGGGCATGGGGCATAGGGCATACCTGACTTTTTTGAGAACCGCTATAGGAGGCAAATTTTTGACAATTTTGTTTCAAAATACCTCCGAATTAGAGACAAATCAACTTCGGAAAAATTCTGAGATTCAACCAGTTTCACCCACCTCTAACCACCTGCGCTTGCTAAAAAATCTTCTTCCCTCTAAGCAAAGCTAAAAAATGATTTTATCCAAACTTCTCAAAGCACTTAAAATGCAAGTCAAACGAGTTGCGTGCATTTTACTTGCCTTAAATCTACTGATATTAAGCGGCTGTCAAAATATTCCCCAAAATAGCGATAAAATTAAACTCACATTGTGGCACGGCATCAATCCCCCGCCCAATCGCGACGTATTTAAAACCCTCACCGACAAATTCAACCAAACGCATCCCCACATCCAAGTAGAACAAATTTACATCGGCCAGCCCGACCAACAACTGCCAAAAATTCTTACCTCAATAGTAGGAAATGCACCGCCAGATTTGCTGTGGAATACTGCCACAATGGCCGGCAAACTAGCAGAACTCCAAGCAATTAAACCGCTAGAAAACTGGCTCGACAAATCCCCCATCAAAGGCGAAATCGATCCCTCACTTTTCGAGTCAATGGAACTCGGCGGACACACTTGGTCAATTCCCCTCGCCACCAACAATACAGGAATATTTTACCGTCCCAGCTTGTTTGCAGCAGCAGGAATTAAAAAAGTGCCGCAGAATTGGCAAGAATTAAAGCAAACAGCCCGATCGCTCACACAGGACACCAACGGAGACGGACGCACAGATCGACACGGCATAGTGCTCCCCCTAGGCAAAGGAGAATGGACAGTATTCACCTGGCTGCCGTTCATGTTCAGCGCAGGCGGCGAACTCGTGAGAGAAACATCTCAAACTCCCGTACCCCAAATAGACAACCCGGGTTCTCTCGCGGCCTTGGAATTGTGGAAGGACTTGTTAACAGAAGGTTCGGGAATACTGTCAGCACCCGAACGCGGTTACGAACTCGATAACTTCATCGCGGGTAAAGTCGCAATGCAAATCACCGGGCCGTGGACTCTAGCACAATTGCAGCAAAGCGCGATCGACTATGCAGTGATGCCTATACCCGCCCTCAAGCGCTCCGCCACTGTTGTTGGGGGTGAAAACCTATTTTTAATGAAAACCTCACCAGAACGCGAAAAAGCAGCCCTTGAATTCTTAGAATACGTTCTTGGCGAAGAATTCCAAACAGCCTGGGCCTTGGGTACAGGTTACTTACCAATTAACTTAAAATCGAGAGAGAGCCGAACTTATCAAAGTTTTGTGAAAAAAAATCCTGTTTTGGGAGTATTTTTAGAACAAATGAACTCAGCCCGATCGCGCCCAATTATCTCTGGTTACTCTCGCCTGTCAGAAAACCTTGGCCGCGCCATAGAAGCAACTCTTCTGGGCCGCAACCCCCAAGACGCTCTTAAAGAAGCTCAAGACCGTTTGACATTAACCTTAGATATTGCAGTCAAGTGAGATTGGGCATTGGGCATTGGGCATTGGGCATTGGGCATTGGGCATTGGGCATTGGGCATTGGTCAGTAGTCATTGGTCATTGGTCATTGGTCATTGGTCATGTTTTGCGAACTTAATAACTCGCGAACCTTATTAGTCATTAGTCATGTTTTGCGAGCGTCCCCGCTCGCGAACGTTATTAGTCATTAGTCATTAGTCATTGGTAATTAATAAGACAAATGGCGATTACTTTACGAAATTCGACAATCGCTCTCTGGCAACAATCACAGAAAAATAGAAAATGTTTTTTTGATGTAAATTCTTTGTTTTCACTGTATTCGACGAAAGACTTGAAGGCTCGATTAACGGGAGCATCTCAGTTTTGCATTTAGATAGATAGTGAGAGCGTCCCCGCTCGCGTATCGTATAATACGCCAGCTCGCGACAGCTCGCACTATAAGAAAAAAATGCTTTTTACAAAAATGAGATGCTCCCCGATTAACGATTAACGATTAACTCGATTAATTGGTTGAAAATCTCATGAAAATCATTCCAACCTGCACTTACAATCAGAAACCGAGTTTCTTGCCCCGCACTTACCTGAAAGCTCAGATGTTGCGTGGGTGTTATCGGTTCGTTAGATATTATTGACCATGGTGCAAGATGTTAGAGTGAATAGAGTTGCGATCGCCCGACACGAACAGACACCCGCAGTCGCTCGGTCATAAATCTTTAGCGAAAACCAAAAATTAACAGACCGAATGCTTAGCCATCACAGATATATTGGCAAAAAACAGAGGCTCCCGAAATTTATGCCCAGATGCGGTCGCACAGCAAAAAAAACAGAACCCTCAACGGCTCCACAAAAAATTATCTCAACAGGTTATTCCCTACCTACCACCCATGACAAGCGAATTTCTGTATGTGGTACAAGCCCCCAGATTTATCCGTGGAATCAATCCCAAATCTAAAATCGAAAATCCTCTCTTCCCCCGAATTTATCCGTGGGGTCGCCTCTAAAATCTAAAATCTAAAATCTAAAATCTAAAATCTAAAATCGATTGACCTACGATCGCCTAATAGAAAGATTTTTCCTACCCCGTGCCTGTCCCGTGCCACCTACTGATACCAAAACCAGCATCCACCTTTTCCCCAAACGACAATGCAGAAAAAGTTCCTTAACGCAATCAAAGGACATTCCTGGCGGTACTTCTTCGCAGTAGGGGCGATCGCCCTGATCTACTATTTGGCATCGCAATTCGCCATTGCCACTCTCACCCTGAGTTCAGAAATTTACCCCATGTGGCCAGCAGCAGGAATTGCTCAAGTCGCTCTGCTGCTGTTTGGGCGGCAACTGTGGCCGGGAATTGCGATCGGCGCCTTCCTGTTCATCATGAGCGCACCGGCGGCCAGCATCGGCACTGCTTTGATCTCAGCGGGCGCCAGAGCCTTGCAAGCGTGGACGGGAACTTATCTGCTACAGCGCATTAACTTTAGCGCCGGACTCGATCGACTCAAAGACGTTTTAGGAATAGTCGGACTAGCAGCCTTAGCATCTACCCTAATCAACTCCACCATCGGCAGCATCATCGTGTGCGTAAGTGGTTTCTCTAGCTGGAGCAATTTTGGGACGATTTGGGGTACTTGGTGGGTAGGAGACGCGATGGGAATTTTGCTCGTCGCCCCCCTGCTGCTGACGTGGCACAAATTGCCCAAAAGCCCCACCCATCGCAAACAGATAGCTGAACGAGTGATTTGGCTGCTGCTGCTGCTAGCAATCGGCTGGCTCGTCTTCTGTTCCCGCACCCGCGCGGCCTACGCTCGCTATCCCCTAGAATACTTACCATTTCCCCTAGTAGTTTGGGCTGCCTTTCGATTCGGCCAGCGCTACACGGCCCTCGCCAACTTCATCCTCTGCGGCTTCGCCATCTGGGGCATCGCCCGAGGCAGCGGCCCCTTTCTCAAACACGCCAGCAGCATCCCCCAAGCACTGTTATCCCTGCAAGCCTTCATCGCCGTCATCGCCGTTACCGGCCTAGTCTTAGCCGCCACCGTCGCCGAACGCCACCAAGCAGAAGTCTCCCTGCGCGCCAGCGAAGCCAGCCTCGCCAACGCCCAGCGCATCGCCCAGCTAGGTAACTGGGACTTAGATCGCAACACGGAGCAATTGCGTTGGTCAGAAGAAATTTATCGCATCCTGGGAGAACGCCCGGGAACTTTCGATCCCAGCCTCGAAGCCTTCTTGAAATACGTGCATCCCGAAGATAGAGAATTGGTCAAAAGGTCGATCGAAGCTGCTATATTTCAGCAACAGCCTTACAGCATCGACTACAGGCTGCTACTACCCGACGGGAGGAGCCGCACAGTCTGCGAACAAGCCGCCATCAACTCCCTCTACATCACCAGCACCGTCCAAGACATCACAGATAGAAAGCGCGCCGAAGCCGCCCTGAATTCTTCAGAAGAAAGATTTTCCAAGGCTTTTCACGCTTCTCCTGTTGGGATCGGCATCTGCACCCTCACAGACGCACGCTTCCTCGATGCCAACGACAGCTTTTTGCGATCCTTAGGCTGGTTGCGGGAGGAATGTATCGGCCGCACCCCCACCGATTTAGGAATGTGGGTCAATTCAGAAGACGAGCGGCGGCTAGCCAACGTGTTGCGGGAAGAAAATTCGATCGGCAACCAAGAAATCAAAATTCGCACCAAAGCCGGCGAAGTGCGCGACTGGCTGATGTCAGGGGAACTCATCGACCTCGGCAGCACTCAGTGCGTTTTAATCATGACCAGCGACATCACCGAACGGTTGCGTTCCGAAGAATTCCGTCGCGCCGCATTAGCAGCCGAAACTGCCAATCGATCTAAAACCATCTTTCTCGCCAACATGAGTCACGAACTCAGAACCCCCCTCAATGCGATCATCGGCTACAGCGAGCTCCTGCAAGAAGATGCCCGAGACCTCGATGCCGAAGAGTTCATCGACGACCTTCAAAAAATTAACACTGCCGGCCAGCACTTGCTAGGGCTGATTAAAGATATTCTCGACTTCACTAAAATTGAAGCAGGTCACATCGACTTGCACATCGAAACCTTCACCATTTTAAATCTGGTGCAGGAAGTTGTCGGCACGATCGCGCCGATGGCAAACAAAAATAGCAATATCTTAGAAATACAATGCCCTGAGGATATTGGCTCGATGCAGAGCGACTTAACTAAACTCCGCCAGTCCTTGCTCAACCTCCTCAGTAATGCCTCGAAGTTTACTTCCTCGGGCGCGATTAGTTTCACCGTTACCCGCTGCGCCGAAACCCCCGCCGAGGCTGCCCAGAGACGCAAAAAACAAGGAGCCTATAGAGGACTTAACCCCTTAGAAAATAGCTCGTATTCCTGGTCTGCCTCTCAAGATTGGATTGTTTTTACAGTCAAAGATACTGGTATTGGCATGAGTTCCGAACAGTTAGTCAAAATCTTCGAGCCTTTCACCCAAGCCGATTCCTCAACTACTAAGAGGTTCGGTGGCACTGGTTTGGGGCTGACGATTACTAAGAAATTCTGCGAAATGATGGGCGGAGATATTACCGCTTCCAGCGAGTTGGAAAAAGGTTCTACTTTTACAATTCGGCTGCCAGCTATCATCAACTAAATTTTATTTTTCCCGGAAAAGTATGATCGATAAGAAATTTTGTGAGTTGTTGTTGGCTGCTGCCAATTTTATTAATGACACGCTCTCGCTCCCAAAACCCGGTTGCTTCACCTGAGTCGAGCAGTCAGTCGATTTGAGACTTGAAATTTGAGATTTACTCTACAGATGAATCTGGGAGCAGGAACAGGAGTATAAAATTTTGATCTCTCCACGACAGGAGTACCTCGGACTTTATCAGTTTTTGGTGGCTCAAAAAACCTAGTTCTGGCAGAAACCGAGGTTGTCAGCGTCAGTTCACTGTGATAATATGATACAATTTTTAAGTAGGTGGCAGACATTTAGAGCATGGGTTTGTTGACGATGTAATTTTTTTAGACTAAATATAACTTAGGGCGATTTAAAAGATTTTGGATAACGCAGATGACAGCTATGGTTCTCGATAGAACCTGTGATAGAGTTAGATTGCGTATTCTTCCAGTCACTAGATAGCTGCACATATATACTATTAATTAAAAATATATACTGTAAAAAGTTGCCTACAAAGCGCCAGAAATTATGCATCCCTACCTCCAGCGCCAACTCGAACAGCTCGGTTTAGCCGGCGAGTCTCCCCCTCCCACAGCCGAGCAGTGGCAGCTATTCTTAGAGCAGGTAAGTTGTAGCTACGACGGCGATCCCAGTCAGGAGCAACCCTTGGCACTAAAGGATTTTGCCTCTTCGCCCCCATCCCCTCAAGACTCTCCAACCGCTTCAGAATTCGATCGACTGCGATCGACCGTCAACAGTTTGGGGGTGGGATTGTGCATCCTTGACGGCAAGGGGTTGGTCATCTCGGTGAATCCAGCAGCCGAACGCTTGTTGGGCTGGCGAGAGTCGGAACTTGCAGGCATTTCGCTGCTAAATCGCATTGCCCCCCAGCAAAAGCAAGGCAAAAAATCCCCCGTTTTGAAGGCTCGGAAACAAAAAAACCACAAAAATGAAGATGGGGCGATCGCACATACACTATCTTTACAAGAGGCGATCGCCAACCGTCAACCTTGTAGCAATTGGGACTATGAGTTTCTATGTAGCGACGGGAAAATTTTACCAGTTTCCTATTTTTTCAATCCTGTAATTGAGGGTGGCGAAATATCAGTCTTGGTATTTTTTGAGCAGGGAGAACACCAGCAGCTCTCGATGCTGCAAGCCGTTTTGGACTCAACAGATGCGGGAATTATCGCGGTTGACACCAAAGGCAATGTATGCAATTACAATCAGAAATTTGTCGAGATGTGGGGTTTGTCTCACGCAGCAGGAAACTTGAGCCGATCGCCCGCAGGCAATAGTGAAAAAAACATCGCCACAGAATTCCCCTTCGCTAGGGAACAATTAAAAGACCCCCAAAGATTTCTCGAACGCGCGATGCAAGTGTCGGCCCAACCAGATGCGAAAATCAGCGACTTATTAGAATTTAAAGACGGAAGAGTTATCGAATTAAATTCACTGCCATCAAAAGTTGGAGCAAACACAGTTGGCAGAATATGGAGCTTTCGAGACGTTACCGATCGCCAAAAAATAGCACAATCTTTGCAGGAACGAGTAGAATTTGAGGCATTGATTGCTACTTTGTCAACCTATGCGATCGCTGTGCCCGGAGCGGACATAGATGAAGGGTTCGATCGCACTCTCCAAGCAATCGCCCAGTTCAGCCACTGCGACCGCAGTTACATATACTTGTTATCGGCAGACAAAACTCGCGCTCACAAAACCTACGAATGGTGCGCCGAGGGTGTTCCGACCCAAATTAAAGACCGCGCCCCCCAACAAATAGACATCGCCCAAATCCCTTGGATTGCAGAAAAGCTCGATCGCGCCGAATGCCTGCACATCAGAGAAATCCGCGAACTCCCGCCCCCAAATCAAGCCGAAATAGCTTGGTTGACAGGCAAAAATTTAGCAACATTCCTGACAAACTCCTCCTCGGAAACAGCAACCGCTTCCGCAGGTACGATCGCACATTCGGGCAAAACCAAATTAAACAAACCTCAAAAAAATCTGCGATCGCTAATCGTGATTCCCCTAATTTGCAGTGAAAACCTACTAGGATTTCTCGGATGCGACAGTTACAAACCTGCTGCGAGTCGATCGACCGAAATATCAACTCATCTAAAAATGGTAGGAGAAATGCTCGCCAATGTCCTAGAACGCCAACGCGCAGAAACAGCTTTGAGAGCAGCCGAAACCAAATACCGCAGCATCTTTGAAAACGCAGCCGAAGGCATCTTCCAGACAACCCCAGACGGACGTTACCTCACCGCCAACCCAGCACTAGCCGGGATTTACGGCTACGAAACAGTCGCCCAAATGGTCGGCGAACTAGCAAACATCAGCAGCCAACTTTACGTTGACTCCAACCGGCGCGCTGAGTTTATAGCCCAATTGGCCGCGCGCCACCAAGTATCAAAATTTGAATCCCAAATATACCGCCGGGACGGCAGCACGATCTGGATTTCCGAAAACGCCCGCAGCGTCTGCGACGAAAGCGGCAGCATTTTGTACTTTGAAGGCACTGTCACCGACATCACCCATCGCAAACTTGCAGAATCCGCCATGCAGTCGGCCCTAGAAGCAGCAGAATCCGCCAACAGGGCAAAAAGTACATTTCTCGCCAACATGAGCCACGAACTGCGGACGCCCCTGAATGCCATCATCGGCTACAGCGAAATGCTCCAAGAAGAAGCCGAAGACTCCGGGGATGAAACCTTCGTCCCAGACCTCGAAAAAATTCGCGGCGCAGGCAAACACCTGTTATCGATGATCGATGACATCCTAGATATCTCTAAAATTGAAGCAGGTCGAATGGATCTCTACTTAGAAAACTTCGACATTCATGCCTTGATTGAAAGTGCTGTGGAGACAGCGAAGCCGCTAGTGGAAAAAAACGGCAACACGGTAGAAGTCTACTGTCCAGAAAATCTCGATACGATGCACGCCGATATGACCAAAGTCCGGCAAGTGCTGCTGAACCTACTCAGCAACGCTGCGAAGTTCACCAAAAACGGGAAAATTGCGATCGGAGTTGAAAGAATTACCAATGAACAATTAAGAATGAAAAATCAAGAGGAATCTGCCCAAATTTTAATTTCTAACTCAGAATTTTTAAGTTTTCGCGTCACCGACACCGGCATCGGCATGACAAAAGATCAATTGCAGCGAGTTTTCCAACCTTTTACCCAAGCTGACGCCTCGACTACCAAGCAGTATGGCGGCACCGGTTTGGGACTAGCTATCAGCCAGCGCTTCTGCCAGATGATGGGCGGCAGCATTGAAGCAAGCAGCACGTTGGGCATAGGCACTACTTTCACCGTACTCTTGCCCAGCGCCATCAAAGAACCGGAAATCCCCAACAAAGTCGGCGACAGCACTAGGACTGCGGACGCACCTGCTGTCGGCACGGTGCTGGTAGTTGACGATGACCCCATCTCCCAGGATTTGATCGAGCGCGCCCTCGCTCGCCAAGGACTGCACATAGAAGTCGCAGGTAACGGCGAGGAAGCCCTCAGGCTCGCGAAGCAACTGCGGCCAGACGCCATTACCCTCGACGTGATCATGCCCGGAATGGACGGCTGGGCGGTGCTGTCGGCCCTCAAGGCAGATCCTGACCTTGCCGAGATTCCCGTAATCCTGCTATCCTTTGTTGGCAACAAAAGCCTCGGCTTTGCATTGGGCGCTTCGGACTACCTCACCAAACCAGTGGACGGCAAACGGCTGGTTGCTTTGTTGAACAAGTACCGACGCGACCAAGAAGGCGTTGCGGCTCACAGTTTGCCCTGTCAGATATTAGTTGTGGAAGATGACGATGCCACCCGCAAAATACTGCGGCGGATATTAGAAAAACAAGGCTGGGCTGTGGCGGAAGCTGACAGCGGACGCACTGCTCTCGAACAGCTAGAAGTCGATCGCCCGCAATTGATCTTGCTGGATTTGATGCTGCCAGAAATGGATGGTTTTGAGTTGATCGCCGAACTTCGCAAGTCGCATTCAGAAGATCCTATACCGATCGTCGTAATTACCGCCAAAGACCTGACGACCGCAGAAAGTCAGCAACTCAACGGCTATGTCGATCGGGTTCTGCAAAAGGGAGTCTACAGTTGCGATACTTTGCTGCGCGATGTTCGTTCTATAGTGAATGACAGGCTCGATCGCAGGTATGACTCGAAAGGCAAGGAGAACACCAATGGCTAAAATCCTGTTGGTCGAAGATAACGAAATGAACAGGGATATGCTGTCGAGGCGTCTGGCCCGCAAGGGACATGAGGTCTTTATTGCTGTGGACGGTGCTGAGGGAGTGTCGATGGCCCTCGACAAAGTACCGGATTTAATTCTGATGGATATGAGTCTACCAGTGCTCGACGGCTGGCAAGCAACCCAGCAAATTAAGGCAGCTCCTCAAACTAAAACGATCCCGGTGATTGCGCTAACGGCTCACGCAATGGCGGGCGATCGTGAAAAGTGTATCGCAGCCGGCTGCGACGACTACGACACCAAACCCGTGGAGTTTCCCCGACTTCTGGGTAAGATTGAATTGCTTCTGAAAGAGGCCATGACTTGAGAGTCCCCGCCGTAACACCGATCGGGATTCTTAAGACATTAAAGCCTCAGTAGACTTTGAGTCGGACTTAAGTACCAAATAGTTTGCTAAACTTATCCACAGTTAATTACCTAGACGAGGTTTAACCATGTTTGCCGTCAAACGAGCGCTCAAATTGAATAATAGGGAAGCGACCTTGATGGCGAAACACGCAGGATTTCGGCGCGTGGTATTTAACATGGGGTTAAGTTTGCGGACTCAAATGTACAGTGAGGGGAAACTTACAGACTCAAAGGTGATTAACGAAATTAAAAAAGTTTTCACTAATTACGTCAAAAAGCACCCTGAATTCGCTTGGATGAACCAATTGTCTAGCCGAGTTTACCAAAACGCTTTGATTGACTTGAAAGATGCTTTTAGCCGATATCGTTCTGGTTCTTCAGGTCATCCAAAATTCGCCAGTCGTGGAGACGGTCAATCTTTTACGGTTGATTCATCTAACGGCAAAGTTTTGTTAAACGCTGGCAACACTATTAAGATTCCTACTCTGGGAACTTTTCGGCTTTACGAAGCCCTAGATTGTAGTTTTATTTCTCAAACTTTCACGATTTCAAAAGAAGGGAATCGCTGGTTTGTTTCTATCTGCGTTGATGCAGAGCGTATCCCGGTTCAGCAGTCTGAAAGTTCTGTGGGAATCGATGTTGGTATCAAGTCATTTGCCACTCTGTCAAAAGGGCAGTTTTTTGATGCACCGAAGCCGTTAATAGCCCGTGCGAAAACAAAGCTTGCTACTTTACAGCGCCAAGCATCAAAGCAGGTAAAAGGCTCTCGAAATCAGCGTAAAACTTACAATAAGATTAGCCAGATTCATGCAAAGATAGCTCGTATTCGCCTAGATTTCCTTCACAAGTTAACAACTTATTTAGCTAAAACTTTTAAGTTAATTAAGATTGAAAATTTGAACGTCAAAGGAATGATGGCAAATCACAAGTTAGCGGGAGCAATATCTGACCTTGGTTTTTATGAGTTTAAACGTCAACTCGACTATAAATGTCAAATGTATGGAGCTAACTTGGTATTGGTAGACCAGTGGTTTCCTAGTACCAAAACTTGCTCAAATTGCGGCACAAAAAAAGATATGCCACTAAGCATACGGACTTTTGACTGTCCTGTTTGTGGCAGATATTTGGATCGCGATTGGAACGCCAGCATTAACATTTTAAATTGGGAACCCTCGGCTTGAGGGGGATAGCCTACTTATCTTGGGATAGCCGACTACCCAACAGCGTAGGAAGTAAACTCGTAATTGTATCTAAAGATGGCTTTAGATAGGTTTAGGTAAGTTTTATGAAGCAGGCAAGCAATGGCTAAAATCCTGTTGGTAGAAGATAACGAAATGAACAGGGATATGCTGTCGAGGCGCCTCGCCCGCAAAGGGTATGAGGTGTCGATTGCTGTTGATGGCGCGGAGGGGGTATCGATGGCGAAGACAAAAGTACCGGATTTGATTTTGATGGATATGAGCCTGCCGGTGCTCGACGGATGGCGAGCAACCCAGCAAATTAAAGCGGATCCCGAAACTAAAATGATTCCGGTGATTGCGCTGACGGCTAACGCTATGGCGGGCGATCGTGAAAAGTGTTTGGCGGCAGGCTGCGACGATTACGACACCAAACCTGTGGAATTTCCGCGACTTTTGAGTAAAATCGAAATGCTTCTGAAAGAGGCCATGCAATGAAAACTGACGACGGCAGCGTCCTGGTTGTTGACGATAATGAGGTAAACCGCGATTTGCTGGCCCGCCGACTTCAGCGTCAAGGCCACGCGGTGACTGTTGCTGAAGATGGTCTCCAAGCTATGGCACTGATGCGTAGTGAGCCTTTTGATTTGGTACTCCTGGACATTATGATGCCACAAATGAACGGCTATCAAGTTCTGGAACATCTGAAAGCAGACGAGCAGTTGCGCCACATCCCAGTGATTATGATTTCGGCGGTGGACGATATCGACAGTATTGTCCGCTGTATTGAATTAGGGGCGGAGGATTATCTTTCTAAACCGTTCAATCCCGTATTGCTCAAGGCTCGGATTAGTGCCTGTCTGGAAAAGAAGCGGCTGCGGGATAAGGAACAAACTTATCTGCGGGAGTTGGCCGAGGAAAAGGAAAAGTCCGAGCGTTTGCTACTGAATATTTTGCCAGGCCCGATCGCCCAACGCCTCAAAGAAGGAGAAAATACGATCGCCGACAGTTTCGCGGAAGTTACTGTCATGTTTGCCGATTTGGTTGGTTTTACCAAGCTTTCGGCTCATTTGTCGCCAGCGGAGTTGGTGGAATTGCTCAACGAGATTTTTTCAGCTTTTGACGAGTTGGCCGATCGCTACGGACTTGAGAAAATTAAGACGATCGGCGATGCTTATATGGTGGTTGGCGGTTTGCCAAAAGTAAGCGACAACCACGCCGAGAGCATTGCAGAAATGGCGATCGACATTCTAGGAGCAATGGCTCAAATCCGCACCAAGGGAGGACAGCCGCTCAGCATCCGCATCGGCATCCACACGGGCCCCGTAGAAGCCGGAGTCATCGGCACTAAAAAATTTACTTACGATTTGTGGGGAGACACAGTAAATACAGCTTCCCGCATGGAATCTCAAGGCATTCCCGGCGGCATTCAGGTGACAGTTGCTACCTACGAGCGCCTGCGGAATAAATATGTTTTTGAGGAGCGCGGCGTGATTTCGGTGAAAGGAAAAGGCGATATGATGACTTATCTGCTTGTGGCCCGAAAAGGTGCATAATTGACAGTTGTCAGTTGGCAGTTGGCAGTTAACTATTACCAATTACCAATTACCAATTACCAATTACCAATTACCAATTACCAATTACCAATTACCCAATTACTAAATTGAAAAATGAACGTAAATTCTAACCTTTTAATGTATGCCCAATGGGCAGGAATTCTAACAGTAGCCTTGTTTGTTTTAACCATCGTAGCATTTATCTTGAAATGGGGTTTTCGCTTCCGATTGGTAGGAGTGAGCAGCTTTATGGCCGTCATTGCTGCGAGTATATTCGGTCTCGGTTTAGGACTGTTTTCGCGCACAGAAATTCCCGGTGCAGTGCGCTATTCTTTAGTTTACGATACTGGCGGCGCCCAAACTGTAGTTACCGTGCCACCTTCAATTACTGAATCCGAGTTAGAAGCAACAATGCAGCAAGTGGCTGCTGATTTGTACTCTCCAGGGCGATCGGGAAGCGGAAGAGATTACATGACAATCCGCGTTCGGACGGTGGTACATCCTGAGCCTGGTCTGTCTCAGCCGCTGTTTTTGGGTGAGGTGCGACGATCGCTCGCGACGAGATATGATGACAAAATGGCGATCGACATCTACCCCGAAAAAGTCGCTATTCTGAAAAAGTATCAAGCCTAAAAATCAATTATTCGGCGAGTGAAACCGCTTCTACAAAAACAAAGTCCGCCTGCGCGGACTAAGATTCAGTTCAGAAACCGGGTTTTTAGGAAAAGACTTTATTGTAGCCGATAGATTCTATAAAAACCCGGTTTCTTTGGTCGAAGTGGGTAACTCCCGATCGCATACTAGATGGTTATCAAAAAAGGATATAATTATGACTCAAGATTCCGAAAAATTACTAACAAACCTCTTCAATGCTTGCAATCCATACGAGCCTTTATCGGCAGGCGATCCGCGATATGTTAACTGTGGGGAAGTCTGAGGAGATGACAATATTATCGTAGACTTAGGTCTCAATATTCAGCGTTCCCAAGAGATGACTTGTCAGTTGTATGCCGGACATTTTGGTGCAGGAAAATCAACCGAATTACGAAGACTAGAACAGTATTTGCAAGAACAAGGTTATTTTGTAGTTTATTTCGCCGCTGAGGAACAAGATATCAATACCGAAGATACGGAATATACAGATATTTTGCTGGCTTGTACCAGACATTTATTAGAAGCAATTAAAGATGCGGACTCAAAACCTTTACTCGATTGGATGAAAAACCGCTGGAACGATTTAAAAGATTTAGCCTTGACAGAAGTATCTTTTGAAACATTGAGCTTAGAAATGCAAATTGCTCAGTTTGCCAAACTGACGGCGAATGTGAGAACCGAACCTAGTCTGCGCCAAAAAATTAGAGAAAAAGTTAATCCTCACACTACCACGCTGATTGAGGCGCTGAATCAGTTTATTCGGAATGCTAAAAAAAGGTTGCCCGACAAATATTCGCAATTGGCAATAATTGCGGATAATTTAGATAAGATCGTGCAGTTTTCTAAAGACGGAGGGGAACGCAGCAATCTCGACGAAATTTTTTTAGACCGCAGCGAACAACTCAAAGCTTTAGATTGTCACATCGTTTATACAGTACCAATTTCGATGGTGCATTCCAATCGCGCGGCCGATCTGAGCAATAACTATAATAACGCTCCGCAAGTGCTGCCGATGATTATGGTAAACAATCCCAGCGGTGAAGTTAATCAAGCGGGACTTGCTAAAATGAAACAGGTGATTGAGAAACGGGTGAAACAAGTCGAACCCAATTTATCTCTAGAATTGGAAACACAATGGTTTGAAAACAGAGAAACACTAGAAAAGCTGTGTTTGATGAGTGGGGGACACGTCAGGAATTTGCTGTCGATGTTGCAAGAAGCTATAAATCGTACCCAAGATTTGCCAATTACTGCAAAAGCAGCGCAAAGGGCAATTACGAACTTGCGGAATATTTATAGAAGAACCGTTAATAAAGAAGAATGGTCAATTTTAGCGAAAGTATCTGTCTCTCACCGGATACTTAATGACAAACAGCACCGCGATTTGCTATTTAACCGCTGTATTTTGGAATATCGATACTATGATGAAGAAGAAATGCAGAATTGGTATAACGTTCACCCGCTAATTAAAGGCATTCTGGAATTTAAGGAAGCAGTTGCACAACTTGAGCCATGACATCGGAAATCATTGATTGGGACGAAGATTTGCCACCAGCAACACCGGAGGAAGAATATGAATCTCTGGTACGCACTCTCAGACGGACAAATGGTTTCCGGTTGTTGTTTGTGGAGTGTGTGCCGTCGGAGGGGAAACGATTGATTACGAAAGTTCAAGCAGATTTCCCTCGAAAAAAGGTTGAGGTGTTGCCGCTGAATGAGTCGGTTTATAATTTTTATAATTTAATTGAAGAGTTGCCAAAGCGAGATGAAATTAATATTTTGTTTGTGACAGGCTTAGAATATTCGTTTGATGAATACGAACGAGAAAAAAGGGCGATCGGATGGGAAAGCAAGGATATTTATTCTTACAGTTGGCGGGGAGTGCCACCTGTTTTAATGAATATCAACCAGCAGCGAGAGCGTTTTCTAGATAATTTTAAAATTTGTTTTGTTTTTCTTTTGCCTAAGTTCGGTATTGAATATTTTATTCATCGCGCGCCGGACTTTTTTGATTGGCGATCGAGCTTATTTAAGTTTTCGATGGATCAGGAAAGCTTGCAAGCCGAATCAATGCAGGCTTGTTCGGAAAGATGGCAGTTAGAACAATATCTAGCTTTGACTCCCGAAGCGCGGAAACGCGAATTGGTGAGGCTTCAAGGTTTAATTGATGAGGATGGGCAAACATCAGAACAAAAAGCTGAATTGTTTTTTGAACAAGCTTTATTGTATCGCTCGGCTGAAGATTATGCAAAGGCGATCGCCTCCTACGACAAAGCCTTAGAAATCAAACCAGATTATCACGAAGCCTGGTACAATCGGGGCAGTGCACTGGATGATTTAGGCAGGCTAGAAGATGCGATCGCCTCCTACGACAAAGCCTTAGAAATCAAACCAGATTATCACGAAGCCTGGAACAATCGGGGCATTGCACTGCGTAATTTAGGCAGGCTAGAAGATGCGATCGCCTCCTACGACAAAGCCTTAGAATTCAAACCAGATGACACATCTGCATTTTATAATAAAGCTTGCTGCTATGCGTTGCACAGTCAGATTGACCAAGCTATTCAGAATTTGCAGCAAGCTATCAATCTGAATCCTGATGAATGGCGAGAAATGGCAAAAACTGACTCGGATTTTGACAGTATGCGATCTGATGTTCGGTTTCAAGCCTTGATTCAAGGATAGGGATTAGCCGTTGGGTGGGGGCGGGTTTATGAGATTGTTAGTTATTGGCAGAAATTGTTGGTGAACCCGCCCCTACAGCATCACAAACACTTTATGATAGATTAATAGCGAGGTAAAAGATGACTCAACTAAATGTAACTGTAACTAATGACAGATTTCCCGAACTCATCGCCCGCGTTGAGGATACTGGAGAACGAATTGTCATAGAACAGGAAGGAAGGGCGATCGCTGCTATTATTACTTATGCCGATCTGAAGCGGCTAGAAGCATTAGAAGCCGCCCTGATTGACAAAGCAAAACTACAAGAATATGAATGGCTAAAAGCTGCGATCGCAAATCCAGCCTTTGATTCTCTGAGAGACTCAGCGGAAGATATCTACACTTTAGCTGATGGCTTGCCATTCCACGACTCAGAATGGATTAAAACAGCGATCGATCCTAATTTTGGTTCGATTCTCGACCCCCAAGAAGACATTTATACTATAGCTGACGGTAAACCATATCTAGCTTAAATATCTCCCTTATTTCTTAGTCCGCGTAGGCGGACTTGGTTTGTATAGACGCGGTTTCAACCGCCGGGTCATCTGCCGTGTCCTGATTTCGGGTTATATTAACTCCGATGCAACGGAATTGATATAACGAATAAATACTCAGAAACCTGGTTTGTTTGCAAAATCGGGTTTCTGCCGATCGCCATTACTTACTCTGTCAACCTAATTCTGTCATCTTCATCGCCCTTTCCACTCTTCTACGCAATTCCCGAAAAATTTTAGTAAAAATCCATACATCCAAATCAACACCGAAGACAAAATTACTTAGAATTCAACGATAAAAAATTGCAAAAGTTCTCCAATTTAGGTAAGATTGTCAACAATAACAAAATTAAGGTACAATCGCCACCATTAGATGGCAGATGGCGAAAAACATCGCATATAAAAGAAAAAACGACAATTTTACATACTGAGGTGAAAACCCTTGCAAAAGTTAGCTAACAGAGAAAAAGCGATCGAATCTGGAGAACAATCCATATCACCCAACGCCCAAAACGCTCAAACGTTCTACGATCGCGGAAACGCCCTAGAATCAATGGGACGCTTGTCCGCAGCGCTCGAATCTTGGTCTAAGGCGATCGAACTCGAACCAAAATTTCACGAAGCTTGGTACAACAAAGGCGTAGCCTTCAGAAAGTTGGGACAGCTACCCGAAGCAATCTCCGCTTACAACAAATCTTTAAAAATTCAACCAAAAAATGCAGAAGCGTGGTACAATCGCGCGAACGTGTTGCGGAAGCTCAACAGGCTCTCAGAAGCGATCGCTTCCTACGAACAGGCGATCGAACTCAAGCCAGACTATCACGAAGCTTGGACGAACCGCGGCAACACCCTCGTCAATTTAGAAAAATTCTCAGAAGCCCTCGCATCCTATGACAAGGCGATCGCCATTCAAGCAGACTACTCGGAAGCTTGGTACAACAAGGCATTTGCGCTGAAACACTCCGGGCAAAATGCAGCCGCGATCGCTTCCTACGACAAAGCGATCAAACTAAAACCAGACTTGCATCAAGCTTGGTACAACCGCGGCTTAGCCCTAGCCGAGGAAAAACTCTACGCCGAAGCCGTTGCTTCCTACGACAAAACTCTGCAACTGCGCCCGAATTCCCCGGAAGTCTGGAACAAACGCGGCACGGCGATCGCCCAAATGGGACAATTTGAAAACGCGATCGCCTCCTGGGACAAAGCGATCGAACTCAAGCCAGACGACAGCGAAACCTGGTACAACCGTGGCTTAGCCTTAGTAAATTTAAAACAGTTTAAAAAAGCAATCGCTTCCTGGGACAAAACCCTAGAGTTGCAGCCCGAAAACATCGAAGCCTGGTACAACCGCGCTGTCGCCCTCAAAAAAATCGAACGCTTTACCGAAGCGATCGCTTCCTACGATCGCATTATCGCCATTACACCCGACGATCCAAATCTTTACTATCAAAAAGCCTGCGTCTACGCCCTAGAAAAAGCAGCAGGCGATCGCAAAAACAGCCCCAAAGCTGTAGAAACCAGCATTCAGAAAGCGATCCAAAACTTATCAAAGGCGATCGAACTAAATCCGGAAAAATACAGGAAACTATGCCAGAATGACTCTAAATTGCGTACAATACGGGAACAGGTGCGGTTTTTAGCTTGATTTCAGGGTAGCAAATGATTGATGGATACCGATGCCGCACTGCAACCTTTGTAGGCAAAACAGCACCACAAACCCCAATCATGCAAACCCTAGACAAAACTCAAGCAAAATTCGCTCAACTCGCAGCGCATCTCAGCGAAGTTACCGACATCGAATCAGCCTCGTCACTGTTGCATTGGGATCAGGCGACTTATATGCCCGCCAAAGGTGCAACTGCGAGAGGCCGTCAGTTGGCAACTCTCAAACAAATATCCCACGAAAAATTTACCGATCCCAAAATAGGTGAACTCCTAGAAGACTTGCGTTTCTACGAACAAACCCTCCCCTATGACTCTACCTCAGCTAGCCTGATCCGCATCGCCCGCAGAGATTACGATCGTGCCGCCAGAGTCCCCGCCACCTTCATGTCCGCACTCTGCCGCCACCAAGCCGACTGCTACGAAGTTTGGGCAACAGCCAAAGCAGCCAACAACTTCGCAGCCGTCGAGCCATATCTCGAAAAAACCTTAGAATTAAGCAGGCAGTACGCCGACTTTTTCCCCGGATACGAACACATTGCCGATCCTTTGATCGATCGCAGCGACTACGGCATGAAAGTATCCCTGCTGCGCCCGCTGTTCGCCCAACTGCGTCAAGAATTAGTACCCATAGTCGAAGCCATCACCTCACAACCTCCCGCTGACGACTCCTGCTTGCACCAAAACTTCTCCGAAGCTCAACAGCTAGAATTCACCCGCACAGTCGTACAACTCATGGGGTATGACTTCCAGCGCGGACGGCAGGACACCACCCTGCACCCCTTCATGACCAACTTCTCCATAGACGACGTACGCATCACCACCCGCGTCTACAAAGATCACCTCGATCAAGCCCTCTTCAGCAGCATCCACGAAGCCGGACACGGCCTCTACGAACTCGGCAATTCCCCGGAATTTGAAGGTACGCTACTCGCAGGTGGCATTTCCTCCGGCGTGCACGAAAGCCAGTCGCGGCTTTGGGAAAATCTAGTCGGGCGCAGCCGCGGTTTTTGGCAGTATTTTTACCCGCAATTGCAAAGCCTTTTTCCGCAACAGTTGGGCGCAGTATCCCCAGACGCATTTTACCGCGCCATTAACAAGGTCTCGCGATCGCTCGTCCGCACCGATGCTGACGAAGTAACCTACAACCTCCACGTCGCCATCCGCTTTGACCTAGAATTGGCAATGGTAGAAGGCAAATTAGCAGTGCGAGACCTCCCCGAAGCCTGGAAGGATCGCTATAAAACAGACCTCGGCGTTGTCCCCGCTACCGACAGCGACGGTGCGATGCAGGATGTTCACTGGTATGTTGGGACGATCGGCGGAATGTTTCAAGGTTACACCCTCGGCAACTTGATGAGCGCTCAATTCTACGAAACCGCACTCAAAAACCATCCCGAAATTCCCGCACAACTAGAACAGGGAAACTTTAGCGTACTCCACGACTGGCTCAAACAAAACATCTACGACCACGGCCGCAAATACACTGCCGTCGAATTGATCGATCGCGTCACCGGTTCACCTTTAACTATCGATCCGTTTGTGCGCTACATTCGCCACAAATACGGCGAATTTTATGTCATTTGAGGGAGAGCAATTGCCTATTGCAGACTTTAAAATGAGATTAAAAAAAGTAGGCGCCTAAAAAAAGGGTGGTACTAATACAGTATCGCCCTTTTTTAGAGCGAAAATCAGAAATCTCAAATAAGGGAGTATCTATGTCTGAACTCTTTGAGGCTGTTATTTGCAGCGACGAAAAAACCGACTTGCGGCAATTTGCCAGCGATTTGCGGGCTTTGGGAAACAAATATTTACTGCGAAACGATATAGTTAGCGCTTTTGCCGCCTACTGCACCAAATACGAAAAGTCCCAACAGTTTCATCAATCCTCTCATTTGAGCAAACTGATTTACTACGTTCAGGAAATTATTCTCGAACCAGGCAGTCTTTGCGTCCTGCTGCGGCCCAAAATTGCGACAATGGAAATAGTGCGAGTTGGAGATGACTTGACACTGGAACCGATGACAGTGCAAGAATTGCTCGACGTGCGCGATCGCTTCGTCAACCACTTTCACCCCCAAGAAGGCGACATCCTCGAACTAGATTTCGGCCCTTTTTACGACTATTCCCCCTCCATACGCGACCCCAAGAACATCGGCAAAGGAGTGCAATTCCTCAACCGCTACCTCTCCAGCAAACTGTTTCAAGACTCCAAACAGTGGCAGGAAACTCTATTTGATTTCTTGCGGATTCACCGCTACAACGGCATACAATTACTAATTAACGATCGCATAAAATCTCAAGAACAACTTTCAGAACAAGTCAAAAAAGCCCTCACCTTTGTCAGCGAACTTTCTGAAGATGAACCCTACGAGAGATTTAAATTCGTCCTGCAAATGATGGGTTTGGATGCAGGTTGGGGAAATACCGCAGCCCGCGTGCAGGAAACTCTAGGAATTCTCGACGAATTAATTGATTCCCCCGATCCCCAAACCCTAGAAGCATTTATTTCTCGGATTCCGATGATTTTCAAAATCGTCCTAGTTTCTCCTCACGGCTGGTTCGGTCAAGAAGGAGTGTTGGGGCGTCCGGATACGGGCGGTCAAGTAGTTTACGTGCTCGATCAAGCGAAGAATTTAGAGAGACAACTGCAAGAAGACATTCATCTTGCCGGTCTCGATAGTTTAGGTGTAAAACCAAAAGTAATTATTCTCACCAGGTTAATTCCAAACAGTGATGGCACGCGCTGCAACGAACGTTTGGAAAAAGTTTACGGCACCGAAAATGCTTGGATTCTGAGGGTTCCCTTCCGCGACTTCAATCCCAAATTGACTCAAAATTGGATTTCGCGGTTCGAGATTTGGCCTTATTTGGAAACTTACGCGATCGATGCTGAAAAAGAACTGCTGGCTGAGTTTCAGGGCAAGCCAGATTTAATAATTGGTAACTATTCTGACGGCAATTTGGTGGCATTTTTGCTGTCGCGAAAACTCAAAGTTACTCAGTGCAATATTGCCCACGCCCTGGAAAAATCTAAATATTTGTTCAGCAATCTCTACTGGCAAGAATCTGAGGATAAATACCATTTTGCGCTGCAATTTACTGCCGATATCATTGCCATGAATGCGGCTAATTGTATTGTCAGCAGCACCTATCAAGAGATTGTCGGCAAACCGGATAGTGTCGGGCAGTACGAATCTTACAATTGTTTTACCATGCCGGATTTGTACCACGTCGTCAACGGGATTGAGCTGTTCAGCCCTAAATTTAATGTCGTGCCGCCGGGAGTCAACGAAAGTGTATACTTTCCGTACACGCGCAACGAAGATAGGGTGCAGGGCGATCGCGATCGGCTCAACGAACTGCTGTTTACCCTCGAAGACCCGGAACAGGTGTTCGGAACACTCGACGACCCGCAAAAGCGCCCTCTGTTTTCGATGGCCCGGCTCGATCGCATTAAAAACCTGACAGGCTTAGCAGAATTGTTTGGCAAAAGCGAGGAATTGCAAGCAAAATGCAACTTAATTTTAGTAGCCGGCAAGCTGAGAGTCGAAGAAACCGAAGACTACGAAGAAGCCGAAGAAATTAAAAAACTTTACGCAATTATCGAGCAATACAAGCTGCACGGTAAAATTCGCTGGCTGGGAGTGCGGCTGTCCAAAAGCCTGTCCGGTGAAATCTACCGGGTAATCGCCGACGGCCAAGGTATATTTGTACAGCCAGCCTTATTTGAAGCTTTCGGCTTGACAATTCTCGAAGCAATGATTACCGGGATTCCGACTTTCGGGACGCAGTTTGGCGGGCCGATAGAAATCATTCAAGATGGAGTAAATGGGTTCTATATCAACCCGACCAACCACGAGGAAACTGCCCAAGAAATTCTCGATTTTTTATCGAAATGCGAACAGAATCCCAACTATTGGTACGAAATTTCAACGCGAGGAATTGACAGAGTTTACAGCACGTATACTTGGAAAATTCACACTACCAAGCTGCTGACTCTGGCCCGGACTTACGGTTTCTGGAACTACTCGTCCAAGGAAAACCGCGAAGATATGCTCCGCTACATAGAAGCGCTGTTTTATCTGATTTACAAGCCGAGAGCGAAGGCTTTACTGGAGGAGCACGCACAGCGATAAGTGGGAAGTTTTGGTTTGTAGGGGCCGGTTGAGACAAAAAAGTGTTAGAGCGATCGACTGGGTACGTTTAGGTACGTTGTTGCGCTTCAGCGCTCTTTCGGCGTATATCGGAGCGCTCAAGCGCAACAACGTACCTTGATTTCAGGTGGATCCTAAGAAATCGACTAGGTAAGTTGTTGCGCTTCAGCGCTCTTTCTGATAGATGGGAGCGCTGAAGCGCAACAACGTACCTTGATTTCGGGTGGATGCTAAGAAACCGTTAGGACGTTCTTAATGGCCCAAACATCAGCCATGGATTCCTTCTTCCTTTCTCCTTCTATCCGTTACATTCTTTACTGGCATCTGCTGCCGAGCTTCCTTTGTGTCGTTCGCCGGCGACGGGGTTTGAAACTGTAACTTAATTTATGGACAAAGCTACCCATCCTTGACTATTTGGGTAGCTTTGTCCGCAACTCGGGCGATCGCACGAGACTATT
>NZ_JAEQDE010000192.1:0-3865 GCF_020737865.1 Microcoleus sp. PH2017_35_SFW_U_B | reverse complement strand
GCAGGACTGAAGTCCTCACTACAAACCTTATACAATCTGTTCGTAGTGAGGACTTTTGTTCTCGGAAAAAGCAGGACTGAAGTCCTCACTACAAACCTTGTAAAATCTGTTCGTAGTGAGGACTTTTGTTCTCGGAAAAAGCAGGACTGAAGTCCTCACTACAAACCTGTTTTTTAGCCCGTATTCCGCATCCCGGCGGCAATACCATTAATCGTCAGCAGAGCTCCCCGCAACAACTCACCCTTGCTGTAACGCGAGTGAATCACACCGGGTACTCCGCCAGTACCATGTTGCCGCAATCGCTTCAGCAGTGAAACCTGCAACAAACCCAAAGGCACAATTGTGGCATTTCGTAATTGCACAGAACGCTGAAGCGATGGATCTCCATCCAACAAACTCTGGTGTCCGGTAATAGTTAAAACCAAATTACGAATCAAGTAGAATTCGGCAGCAATTTGCTCGAATAAAGCCTTAAATCGCTCTCTGTCTGCCGGTAACGCCAACTCCCGCACGTAGTGTTCTGCAATCTGCAAATCCACCTTCGATAATGTCATTTCTACCTTGGAAATTACCATTCTAAAAAACGGCCATTTCAAGTAAAAATACTGCAAAAGTTTCATGTGTTCTTCCGGTTCTTCCAGCAAATACTCTTGTAAAGCTGTGCCGACACCATACCAAGAAGGCAGCAAAAAGCGGCTTTGAGTCCAGCTAAACACCCACGGAATTGCTCGCAAACCGCTGATGTCTTTCTTCCCGCCGCGACGGGCTGGGCGAGAACTAATTTGCAACTGACTGATTTCTTGAATCGGGGTAACGTGGTGGAAGAAATCTACTAAATCTGGCTGTTCGTAGATTAAATTACGGTAGTGCGATCGCGATTTCGCCGATAACTCTTCCATAATCTCGTTCCAAGAGTCGATGCCATCGAAACCTGTATGCAGCAAACTAGCTTGAATTACCGCCGCCGCCACGGTTTCTAAATTGTAAAGCGCCAACTCCGGCAAAGAATATTTAGAAGCCAAAACCTCGCCTTGTTCGGTAATCTTAATTCGCCCGCTGATACTCTTTCCGGGCTGAGCCAAAATCGCTTTGTAAGCAGGCCCGCCGCCTCGCCCTACCGAACCGCCACGGCCGTGAAAAATTCGCAATTCTACTTCGTGCTTTTCCGCAACCATTTGCAAAGCTTTTTGAGCTTTGTGAATTTCCCAATTGCTGCTGAGGAAACCCGAATCTTTATTACTGTCCGAATAGCCCAGCATCACTTCTTGCAATTTGATTTTTCGGATTGGACAGTCTAGATTTTGTTCGCTTGGTTTGGCTGTTTCTTGGGCGTATCCTCCGGCTAATAAAGCCCGATAAACTGGCAGTTCAAATGCCTCCTGCATTACTTTTGGCGCTTTTTTCAAGTCTTCCACTGTTTCAAACAATGGGACTACTTGAATGCTGCTAATTCCGGTCGCTGGATCGTAAAGTCCTGATTCTTTTGCTAGCAACAAAACCGCCAGCATATCGCTGAGGTCGTGGGTCATGCTGATGACGTAGGTTTCGCAAATTTCCGGGCCGAACTCCTGGTGCATTTGCCGCAATATGCGGAAGGTATTAATTGTCTCGCAAGTTTTGGGAGAAAATGGCAATTCTGCGGGAATTAATGGGCGGCGAGTTTGCAGTTCTGTTGCTAGCCATATCACTCGATCGCCTTCAGACATTTCATTGTAAAGCTTGGGCAAAATTTGCAAGTATTCAGCAATTTCGCTCAAAGCGTCGGAGTGTACTGTTGACTCTTGGCGGATATCTAGGTAAGCCAAATTAAATCCGTAGATTTCTACTTGGCAGAGCAGATTTTCCAAGTCCCGACAGCTTAAACCGGTTTCGATTAAATTGTGCTCGATGAGCTGCAATTCGGTCAAAAACTCGGTTCCCGATCGATAAAGGCCGCTCATTCCGGGATGTTCCGACAAGGCTTCGCGCTCCCGTTGTAACTCGTCTCCTTTGTAGAGGCGCCAGTTGCGATCGCGCGTATTTTCCAGTCGCTGGAGTACGTAGGCGAGTTTCAACCGATAGGGCTCTTGACGGTAGCGGATCGCCCACTGCTCGTAAACCTCGGGAAATTCTGATTTGTCGCGATCGAGCGATTCGAGCAATTCTGGCAATACGTCGCTCCAGTGCAGCGACAAACTCAAAAGTTCGTTCAACCGCTTCACCGCATTGATGTACTTGCACAGCACTAAATGGCGTTGATAGCAAGCAGTTTGCCAAGTAACTTTTGGGGTGACAGAAGGATTCCCGTCTCTGTCGGAGCCCACCCAAGAACCGAACTTGCAAAAATTGTAACTAGGTGGTTTCAGGTAAGGGAAAGAAGCGTGCAGCGCTTGCTTTAAGCGTTGGTATAGCTCGGGAATAGCATCAAACAGCACTTCGTCGAAGTAGTGCAGGGTGTATTCCACCTCGTCAAGTACAGTCGGTTTGAACTGGTGCAGTTCGTCAGTGCGCCACCAAAGGCGAATTTCTTCCATGAGTTGCTCTTGGAGAGCCGCAGCTTCCCAGGAAGACACCGGGTAGGGGCTTTCTGAGTCGGCCCCGAGTACCTGAAATTTCTCGTCAACTTGGTCTAGCTTTTGGAGAATCTTCGCCATCCGCCGCTGCTTGGTGCGGATCGTGTTGCGGACAATTTCCGTCGGGTGGGCGGTGAATACTAAGCGGATGTCTAACTGATCGATCAAGCGCTGGATTTGCTGGCTGGGTACGTTCAAGCGCAGTAGCATCGGGAACAGTTGGTGAAATGTTCCGGCGTCTTTGGCGATCGCCTCGCTGCTGTCTACCTTGCTCAGAGCTGTTTGGGCCGGGCCTTCCCTGTGCCGCGGGCGATCGGGCGCATCCGTTGCTTGTCCCGGCAGCTTAGCAAACATCCGCCCGCCAGCATCGTTACTGCCAGTGTAAGCTAGCTGTTGGTCTCGCTGTTCGTAGTGCTGTTCGACAATGTTGATTAACTGAAAATATAGTGCAAAAGCACGAGCGGCGCGGATGGCGGCGTTGAGATCAAGCTTTTCGATTAGCTGTAGGACATTCGACTCGCGAAAGTGAGTGGCTTGTCCCTCGGCCGAATTGACCGATCGCATTTGTTGGAGCAAATCCACCAATTCCTGCCCGCACTCCTGTCGCAGCACCGATTCCCACAAGTCCTCTACTACTTTGAGGCGATTGCGTAGAAACAGGTCTGATTTTGAGTAAGGGGCAGAATGGGGAATAGATGGTGTATCAATAGCCTGTTCTGAAGACTGGAGGACTGAACTCATCGGGCTGTTCCTCAAATAGCTGCGGGTGTCTAGAAAATTGTATTGTTTAGTTTCACCGAAAACACTTTTATTTGCAGTCAAATTTGAGACATCTTATACAATTTGCGATTTGTGCTTGCGGATGACTCATGACGATCGTGCTTTGGAGCTCGGGGTCTCCCTTTCCTGGTGTTTTAAACTTCCCCGACCTGCTTGCGCGATCGGTCGGGGATTTCAGTAGCCCTAGAACGTGTTGCTCCAATGAGCAAGCAAGTCCTGAGCCTCCAGGCTGGTCTAAAAGCAGCCCCAATACAGAAATATTCTTAGCTCCATTCTCATCAGCATCACCAACCCAGCCACAATGACCACACCTAAACTTCTTGCCACTTCTGTATGATTCACCTCTAACGGGGTTAGGAACTGTAACTTAATTTATGGACAAAGCTACCCATCCTTGACTATTTGGGTAGCTTTTTGAGCAAATTGTGGCCGCACGAGACTATTTGCCCCTGGTTCAATTTGTTTTTGCCCCCGTGCCATTGGATTACAGATGTGGGCGTCTTGCGTCAGAGAAATCTGCATTTGGACTGATT
>NZ_JAEQDE010000073.1:0-29503 GCF_020737865.1 Microcoleus sp. PH2017_35_SFW_U_B | reverse complement strand
GCCGCCGTCAGCGCATCATCACCGCTCAAACCCGCAGCGATCGCCCTTTCAATGGCCTGCAACACCCGCTTATAATCCTTCGGCATCACCTTCACAAACACCGGCAACATCGCATCCCAATTTGCCAAAACCTTCGACGCGATCGCACTTCCAGTCAAATCAAAATGAGTCTGAATCAACTCCCGCAAATCGCTAATTTCCTCAACATCCTCCAGTTTTTCCAGCGCCACCATCGACATATTGCAGCGAGTTGCAAAATCACCGGCCTCATCCAAAATGTAAGCAACGCCACCACTCATTCCCGCTGCAAAATTGCGCCCGGTTTCGCCCAAAACTACAACTTTGCCGCCAGTCATGTACTCGCAACCGTGATCGCCGACACCCTCGACTACTGCGTTAACGCCGGAGTTACGCACCCCAAAACGTTCCCCAGCCAGCCCTCGGATGAAAACCTCGCCAGATGTCGCTCCGTAAAGCACTACGTTGCCGACGATCGCGTTTTCCTCTGCGACAAAGGTGGAAGCTAACGACGGGTACAAGATGATTTTGCCGCCGCTGAGGCCTTTGCCCAAATAGTCGTTGGCTTCGCCTTCGAGCTCTAGGGTGACTCCTTTGGGTACGAATGCGCCAAAGCTTTGTCCGGCGCTGCCTTGGAAGTGCAGGTGCACCGTGTCATCGGGCAAGCCTTCCCAGTGGCGTTTGGTGATTTCGTTGCCGAGAATTGTGCCGACAACCCGGTTGATGTTGGTAATTGGGAGTTTGGCGCGGACTGGTTCGCCGTTTTCGATCGCACTTTTGCACAAATCCAGCAGTACACTAAGGTCGATCGACTTTTCCAAACCGTGATCCTGCGACATCTGACAGTAGCGCCCGACATCCGCCCCAACTTCCGGCTGATACAGGATGTTCGAGAAGTCCAAACCCTTAGCCTTCCAGTGTTCTACCGCTTGTTTCGCTTCCAAAACATCGGTGCGCCCGACCATTTCATTCAGCGTGCGGAAGCCCAATTGCGCCATGATTTCGCGGACTTCTTGGGCGATGAATGTCATAAAGTTTACCGTGTGTTCAGGATCTCCCGTAAAGTTTTTCCGCAACAGGGGGTCTTGTGTCGCAACGCCGACAGGGCAAGTGTTCTGATGGCAAACGCGCATCATGATGCAGCCCAATGTCACCAGCGGTGCGGTGGCAAAACCGAATTCCTCTGCACCAAGCAATGCAGCAATTGCTACATCGCGGCCGGTTTTGAGTTGTCCGTCGGTTTCCACGGCGATTCGGCTGCGGAGATTGTTGAGTACCAGGGTTTGGTGAGTTTCGGCCAATCCCAACTCCCAAGGTAATCCGCAGTGTTTGATCGAAGTTTGGGGTGACGCGCCTGTACCGCCGTCGTAGCCTGAGATCAGCACGACATCGGCGTGGGCTTTAGCGACACCTGCCGCGATCGTCCCAACTCCCACTTCCGACACCAATTTGACGCTAATCCGGGCTTCCCGGTTGGCATTTTTCAAGTCATGAATCAATTCTGCCAAATCTTCGATCGAATAAATGTCGTGGTGAGGCGGAGGCGAAATCAAGCCTACGCCGGGAGTTGAGTGCCGGACTTTGGCAATCCACGGGTATACTTTTTTACCGGGTAACTGTCCGCCTTCTCCGGGTTTTGCCCCTTGCGCCATCTTGATTTGGAGTTCCTTCGCTTGGGAAAGGTACAAGCTGGTAACGCCGAAACGCCCGGAAGCAACTTGTTTGATCGCACTGTTTTTCGAGTCACCGCGATCGTTTGTCCAAGTATATCTTTCCGGATCTTCGCCACCTTCACCAGTGTTCGATTTGCCACCAATGCGGTTCATCGCTACAGCTAGAGATTCGTGGGCTTCTTGGGAAATCGAACCATAACTCATCGCCCCAGTTTTGAAGCGTTTGATAATAGATTCGATCGGCTCAACTTCCTCAATCGGAATCGATTCCCGCTGCTTGAATTCCAGCAAACCGCGTAGGGTAAAATGCTGTTGACTTTGTTCGTTAACCAGCCCGGAATACTGTTTGAAAAGCGGATAACTGCCTTCGCGCACGGCTTTTTGCAGGGCGTGAATGGTTTGCGGGCTGAACAAGTGGGCTTCCCCTTCCTTGCGCCATTGATATTCACCGCCGACATCGAGGGTGTGTCCGCTGGATGGGCGATCGGGGAATGCGTGGGTATGGCGTAAAATCGCTTCTTGGGCGATGACTTCGAGGTCTACTCCGGCAATTCGCGATGCTGTCCAAGTGAAGTATTTATCGACTACGGATTTGTTTAAGCCGATCGCCTCAAATATCTGGGCACCACGGTAACTTTGAATTGTGGAAATCCCAATTTTCGAGGCAACCTTAGTCACGCCTTTGGTTGCGGCTTTCACGTAGTTTTTGCAAGCTGTCTTAGTATCAACATTTACCAGCAGACCTTCGCGGATCGAATCTGCGATCGTCTCAAAAGCCAAATACGGATTGATCGCACCGCAACCATATCCGATTAAAGTCGCAAAGTGATGAACTTCGCGCGGTTCGCCGGATTCGAGCACGAGCCCCGCCCGCGTGCGCGTACTTTGGCGGATCAAGTGGTGGTGGAGTCCCGCAACTGCTAGCAATGCTGGAATTGGAGCGTTTTCGGCATCGATTCCCCGATCGCACAAAATGAGAATATTCACCCCAGAGGCGATCGCGCGATCGGCTGCGGCAAAAACATCTTCTAAGGCTTGTTCCAAACCTTTTACACCAGTTTTGGGGTCGAATAAAATCGGTATCGTAATCGACTTGAAATTGCCTTGGGAAACGTGTTTGAGTTTAGCCAATTCTTCATTGCTGAGAATTGGTGTTTTCAACTCAATTAAATGACAACTTTCTGGTTCCGGCTTCAGCAAATTGCGTTCAGATCCAATTGTCGTTTCCGCAGAAGTGACAATCTCTTCGCGGATCGAATCAATGGGCGGATTGGTAACTTGAGCAAACAGTTGCTGGAAATATTCGTAAAGCAGTTTTTGCCTGTTCGACAAAACGGCAAGTGGCGTATCCGCGCCCATCGCGCCGACAGCTTCCACCCCATCTTTTGCCATTGGTGCTAACAGCAACCGCAGTTCTTCAAAGGTGTAGCCAAAAGCCATTTGCTGCTGCAATAAAGGCACTGGGTTGGCTGCCCCCTTGGGGGGGTTGGGGGGGTTGGCTTCCGTAGCATCTGGAAGTTTGGCAATCTCGACCATGTGCTTATCAATCCACTCGCGATACGGATGTTCCGAAGCGATTTGATGTTTGATTTCATCGTCAGAAATGATGCGGCCTTCTGCGGTATTTACCAGGAACATCCGGCCTGGTTGCAAGCGGCCTTTTGAAAGAATTCGTTCCGGTGCGATCGGCAAAACACCCGCTTCCGATGCCATAATTACTAAGTCATCCTTAGTGATGCAATAACGAGAAGGACGCAAACCATTGCGATCGAGCACAGCCCCGATCGATGTACCATCAGTAAACGCGATCGAAGCAGGCCCATCCCAAGGTTCCATCAAACAGGAATGGTATTCGTAGAAAGCCTTTTTCTCATCACTCATCGACTCGTGTGCTGTCCACGGTTCGGGAATCATCATCATGATGGCATGAGGCAAAGAACGCCCAGCCAAAGTCAGCAATTCTAAAGCATTATCAAAAATAGTTGAGTCACTACCATCGACATTGATTAAATTGGGGATTTTCTTTAAATCATCGCCGAATAGTTCCGACTCGAACATTGATTGCCGCGCGTTCATCCAGTTGATGTTGCCGCGCATGGTGTTAATTTCGCCGTTGTGGGCGATGTAGCGGTAAGGGTGCGATCGTTCCCAACTTGGAAAAGTATTGGTGCTGAAGCGCGAGTGAACCAGTGCTAGAGCGCTTTCCATGTCGGGGTCGTGTAGTTCGGGATAATAATCTCCAACTTGCACCGGCATCAACATTCCCTTGTAGACGATCGTCCGGCATGACAGTGTGGAATTATACCAGTATGGGTCTTTGTCTGTCCTGCGAATCGCATTGTGGGCGCGTTTGCGGATCACGTATAGTTTGCGCTCAAAAGCCGCCTCGTCCATACCTGGGGTGCGGCTGACAAACACTTGCTGCATAAATGGTTCGCTAGCTTTGGCGGTGTCGCCCAGAGACGAGTTATCTGTGGGGACATCGCGCCAACCGAGCACGGGACATCCTTCTTCGGCGGCGATTTCTGCAAAGATGCGTTTGCCGTTTTCCCGTTGAGTCCGATCGCGCGATGAGTAAATCGCACCAACACCGTACTCGCCGGCTGCTGGAAGTTCGATGTTTTCGGCTGCGGCTGCTTTCTTCAGAAACTTGTGGGGCACTTGCATCAAAATGCCCGCGCCGTCTCCGGTATTGGCTTCGCAGCCGCACGCACCCCGATGGTCAAGATTTAACAGGATTGTCAATGCCTGTTCAACTATTTCGTGGGATTTGTTACCCTTGACGTGTACAATAAATCCGACTCCGCAAGCATCGTGCTCGAACTGCGGATCGTACAGCCCTTGTTTTTGTGGCAGTCCGTTGTTGTTCATTTTGATGTATCTCTCAAAGTGGCGAAAAGATTTTGATCTAGAGTAGAGCGTGGGATGGCGATCGACCTAGTATCCAGGGTAAGCGCACGTTAAATAGTAGCTCAGGATACAGATTAATAAGCCAGATACTGAAGTTAAAGGTGCAATGCTAAAGGTTTGTGAGATTTCCCCGCTTCGAGGCTGACACAAGGTGACACTCTCTGGGTGTTCCCACCTCTTGGTTCCCGTTATGTCTCAAGGATTTGCGCCCGCTGTTGAACTGACCACACAGGAGTGCGGTTCCCTTAGCGGGACTTAAACAAATTTTAAGCCCAAACAAGGCCTAAACTGGCTTTATAAGCGGAGAATACGTCCCAATTTTGGTTCAACCATTTCACAAATCTAAAAGATATGGCTGTCCGAAATGCTTCGAGTGCATCATTAAAAGTGTTTAAAGGTTTGTTTGCCCATTGGCGCCTTAATCCTCCTGTTAAGGTATGCCAGAGAATGAAAGTGTAAGCACAAAACACCATAATGAAATGTCTTTTTAGGCTGATTTCATCTCTGACTTGATATTCATTTAAGCCCAACCAGCCCTTGGCTTCCCGATAGAAAACTTCAACCCAATTTATGAGTGAATAAGTTTTTACTATCCACTCCTTTGTCGCTGTTGATACGTCAACATTACCGATCAAATAATCTATTTCAGTGGCGGTATCGAAAGTTTCTGCATTCATGACGATGGCCATTACTTTCTTACCCGTGCATTTTGATAATTCGACGAATTGAATTGCTACCCATACTGTTCTAGGTCGTTCTAAAGAAAGTTGAATTTTTGTGAAAGCCTCTACAGGTAAGGCTTTAGCTAAATTATCTACTCGAATCTCTTCTGTTTCATCTACTGTTTTTTGAATTATTACTTTACGATTCTTGGCAAGTCCTCCGATATATTTTAGTTTTCGGTTTTCCAATTCTTGTAAAAAACTGGTGTTATTACCATACCCTGCATCCATCAAGACTATTCCTGGTTTATAGCCTCTCGCTAAGGTCTTGTCGATTAAATTTATGGCTATTTCTGGCTTCTTTTTGAAGTCTGGGTCATCTTTTCCTTTTGGTAATGAGTCGGCTTTTTTATATAATTCAATATCTAATGGCAGGCTCTTCTTACCATCATATAGATGACTGGTAACTACTACTACCCCATTATCAGTTTTTCCGATTTGTCCGATGTATTGTCTGCCTACAGCGTCGGTAAAGTTACCACTTTTTCTATGTCCTGAATCATCTATTATCAGGCTAAATCCTCGACTAATCTTGGCGCAAGTTGCACTGATTCATTACGTCTAAGCGACGTTCGTTGAGTTCATTGAATGACCAAGGCGCTGTTGTTAAAAAATGATGTAATTTGTGGTAAGTTACTCCGACAGCGTTTTCTGCCATCTGTGACAGGTTTTTTCGTTCGCTTTCTCCCAATAATCCCCCTAAATAGTTCCTAAACTCTCGTTTTTGGGCAAGATGACCAAAAATATCGTCAAATCTTTGACACCATCTATCGAAGCAGGGGGGCATCGCGGCAGGGGTTGTCTCTTTCATGGGTCATTTTTTAACGTTATCTGCTTGCTATGTAAGCATTATAACCTATTTTTATCGTATTTTCTGTTTAAGTCCCGCTAATGCCCGTCGCGTCTGGATTGCTTTGCTAGAAAAAGAGATTGAGTTTGAATTGGTGTCGATGAAATTAAACGGCGATCAGTTTCAACCAGATTTTTTGGATATTAGCCCTTTTCACCACATTCCGGTTTTGGCTGATGGCGATTTTCATTTAATAGAAAGTCTCGCTATGCTTGATTATCTGGAAGCTAAGTATCCGACGATCGCACTATTGCCACAGAATGCTCGGGATTTGGCGATCGTCCGCATGGTACAAATGGTAACAGTCAACGAATTGACACCAGCGCTGAGTCCCTTTGTCCGCCAGACTTTCGGCGGCGCAGGCGAACCGGAGAATCTGGAAAAATCTGCGCTGCAAGTGGCGGCGGTACTCAGATTTTTTGAGGAGTTGTTGGGCGATACACCTTTTTTTGGCAGTAACACGATTACCCTGGCGGATGTTGTGGCTGGTGTTTCCGTGCCTTGGCTGCCCGAGTTAGGCTTGTCTTTGGAGGAATACCCCAAATTGGAGGATTGGTGCGATCGCTTAAATTCCCGCGCTTCTTGGAAAGAAACACAAGCCAGTCCGGAACTGGTGGAAGCTTTTAAAGCGCAGATGAAACAGTTGATGAAAGGTAAACAACAGCAGCCTTTAAATGATGAAATTAATGAGCTTAGAAGAGAAGATAAATAAGTGATTTATGGTTGGGTGGGGGCGGGTTTTTGAGATTGTCAATTATTGGCACGTATTGTTGGTGAACCCGCCCCTACAGCAATTATGTCTATTTACCAATGCCCCATGCCCCATGCCCCTATCCCCATGAACGACTTAATTTACAAATATCCCCCTCTCTTACCCGGCACTTTAATCAAGCGGTACAAACGATTTTTCGCAGAAATCGAACTGGCTTCGGGAGAAATTATCACCGCGCACTGTCCGAATACTGGCCCGATGACTGGTGTTTTAATTCCCGGCAATCCAGTGCTAGTATCTCCCAGTGACAATCCCAAACGCAAGTTAGCTTATACTTGGGAATTAATTAAAGTTTGCGATACTGTACCAACCTGGGTGGGAGTTAATACCGGGCTGCCAAATCGAGTAATTAAATTAGCTTTGGAATTGCGATTGTTTCCTGAATTGGGAAATTACAGTTTGATTCAGCCGGAAGTTGTTTACGGAAAAGATAAAAAAAGTCGAGTGGATTTTTGGCTGACTGGTGGGGAAAAACCGATTTTTGTGGAAGTTAAAAATACAACTTGGGTTAAAGATACATTAGCTTTATTTCCCGATACAGTCACAGAACGGGGACAGAAACATTTAAGAGAATTGATCGAAGTGGTGCGGCAGGGTTCGAGGGCTGTAATGCTGTATTTTATTAATCGCGGCGATTGTACGGATTTTGCGCCTGGGGATAGTGCCGATCGCATTTACGGACAATTGTTCAGACAAGCTATTATTGAAGGTGTGGAAGTTTTGCCTTGCCGCTTTGACGTAACTCCCGAAGGTGTCCGGTATTTGGGTTTGGCAAAACTGGATATTTGACAGTTGACCGCTTGACAGTTTGAGAGCAACCTCTACCTAGAAGGAAGAGGATTGGAGTAATGAATAGTCTGACTTTAATTTCTCCCTCAAATGATTCCGGCTTTCAACCAATTCTTTCTGGTAACTGTTGCTTTGAGGATCGAAAATCCGTGAACCGAGTAACTCCCGTCGTCGATGAAAAAGCAAACCGGATCGATTACCTTTTTTGTTTAGAAACAGGCAAGATGCCCGTTCCACAATATAGCCTTTCTCACAAAGATGAGGTATGACTGACAGCTTACATAACCTCCCAGACAAAGAGGGCTCTCTTCCCAACAACGTCCGCGAATCTTTCTGAGAACCACAATACATGAATTTTCTTGTGGGGAGTAGGGGTTGGGCATCCTGCCCGCGCCAAAATACAATTTAGATGCGGGACAACTTACTTAAAAAAAGAGGCAATTTAATCTGCCAAATCTGGGAAAACTTCCCGGACGGCCGGATGCACCAGTCGGTGATTCTGCACGTTCAATCCCTTCGCCAAACTCGGATTCATTTCCAAAGCTTTAATCCCGTTATTTGCCAACTGCAAAACATAAGGCAAAGTGCTGTTATTCAAAGCTTGAGTAGCTGTCCAAGGCACTGCACCGGGCATATTTGGTACGCCATAATGCACAACTCCTTCCTCTACATAAGTAGGATTTGTGTGAGAAGTTACTCGCAAAGTTTCGACACAGCCACCTTGATCGACGGCTACGTCAACAATTACAGAACCGGGCTGCATTTTGGCGACAAATTCGCGCGAAAGTAGCACCGGAGCTCTTTTTCCTAAGACTAAAACTGCACCGATTAATAAGTCAGCATCGGGAACAACTGCTTCTATTTGCAAAGGACTGCTGTAAAGGTATTCTACTCTGGAACCGAATAAAGTTTCCAAGTAGGCTAGCCGATCGACATTTACATCTAAAATCTGCACCCTAGCGCCCATTCCGACAGCAATGCGGGCTGCTTCTGTGCCGACGATTCCGCCGCCCAAAATTACAACTTTGCCCGGTCTTACCCCCGGTACGCCCCCCAAAAGTACGCCTTTGCCGCCTTGCTGTCGTTCCAGAAACCGAGCACCGAACTGCACGGCCAAACGCCCTGCAATAATGCTCATCGGGGTTAGCAGGGGCAATTTCCTGTCGGGGAGTTCGACGGTTTCGTAGGCGATAGCCTGGACTCCGCTGTTGATTAAGTGCTCGGTTAATGTGCGATCGGCTGCTAAGTGCAAATATGTAAATAGCAACTGCTCTTTTTCAATCAGCGGATACTCAGTAGGTAATGGTTCCTTAACTTTGACAATTAGTTGCCGGTTCCAGACATCTGAAGCCTTCGAGACAATCTTCGCCCCGGCTTCAATGTAGTCCTCATCAGCAAAACCAGCCCCAGCCCCAGCATTCGTTTCGACGAAAACTGTGTGGCCTTTGTCCGAACAAGCCCGCACGCTGGTGGGACTGAGTCCGACTCGAAACTCTAAATCCTTGATTTCCTTGGGGACGCCTATTTCCATCTATAACCTCAAATTTCAGGCTTATGTCGATCGAATTTAACGCAAAAATCAGCCCTAGCGGGACAATACCATTGGAGATTTTAGATTTGGGAATCGGGCTGGGCTAGGAGAATATTTGTTTGATTTTCAGCCATTGCGATCGCAATTTCCAAAATTTGTCATTTTCCATAAGGTCGATCGATCTTTTAGCCTGCTCCAACTCTAACTCAAGCTGCTGCATCCGAGCTTGCGAACTCTGCAATTGGGACTTAACCTCCTGCAACTGAATTCGCACCTCCTTTTCCCCAGTATTTTTCTTAATCGCAATATCGTGATAGCCTAGGAACTGAAGCGCCAGAAATACTATTTCCCAGTCATTCGCAATACAAAACTCATTAACTGCTTTCGCCACACCGTAAGGCATGATTTCGCATACAGACCAATTCGTATAATCGTTAAAAACCATCATCCCGTCAGATTTCACCTTTGTATAACCTCGATTGATATCTTTGCATACACCTTCATAAGAATGATCGGCATCGATGTAAATCCAATCAAAATACTCTTCTGGAAAACCGCCTAAAATTGTCGATGAATCACCTTCGTGAAGTTCGACAGTCCCATTTTCTATCCCTGCTTGCAATAGGGGATTTTGTTTGCGATCGATTTCCGCTTTAAATGCCTCGAAATTACCATCAATTAAATGCAGCTTTTGGGGCTGGGTAATAGCAAGTATTTTCTCGGCAAATCGCCCATATTGAGTGCCAACCTCTGCAACCACACTATTTTTAGGTAAACATTCCAATATTTTGATGCGACTTTCAACCAGGCGACAGTTTTTGACATGGCAATTTTGCAGTGTTGGCGAAACAAGTACCAATGGATTGTCATTAAAATTATTCCATTTCTCATTATCCCAGCCTTCAGTCGCTGCTAAAAAATTTTGTTTGTATTGCAGAAAGTCAAACATACGATCGCAAAAGTAAGAGAACTTTAATTTGAAAGTAAAGACTTCAGTCCTTACTTTTCCTATATCCTATATAATTTAACAGCAACGATTCACCGCGTCTCAAAAAAAATGCCACGCATACCTACATTAACATTCGATCGCGGAACGCTCCTACTGCACCCGCCGCCCAAAGGCCGAGACTGGGCGGATTTTGCCACGTGGGACGATCGCGTGGAAAAATTTCGCATTCGAGCAATTCACTACCGCCCGCTGGTAGAATCGCTTCAGGCCGACTGCACTAACTTCACCGACGACGCCCGCGGATACGAACTACTCGAACTCGTATCCAGCGTGGCAATGCAGCCTTACCCGCACCAACAAGAAGCCCTAGCAGCTTGGCAAGAAGCAGGAAGCCAAGGAGTAGTCGTCCTCCCCACGGCTTCGGGCAAAACTTATGTGGCCCAATTAGCCATGCAAGTCACAGGCCGCAGTACATTAGTCGTAGTACCAACTCTCGATTTAATGCACCAGTGGTACGCTAATTTGAAAGCAGCTTTTCCCGACATCGAAATTGGATTGTTAGGCGGAGGTTCGCGGGACAAAACGCCAATTTTAGTAGCAACCTACGACAGCGCCAGCATTCACGCCGAAACCTTGGGGAATAAATACGGCTTGCTGGTGTTTGACGAATGCCACCATTTACCAACGGACTTTTATCGAGTAATATCCGAATATGCGATCGCGCCTTTTCGACTCGGACTGACAGCAACACCCGATCGCACAGACGGACGCCACAGCGACTTACACTTCCTCATCGGCCCCACAGTATATAGCAAAAAACCCGAAGATTTAGCAGGCGACGCCTTAGCCGACCATAAAATAGTGCAAATCATGGTCAAACTGTCAAAAGAAGAAACCGATCGCTACAGCGAAGCCATGAACATTCGCAACGACTTCCTCAAACAGTCCAACATCAAAATATCCAGCCTCGAAGGATGGAAACAGTTTATCATGGCCAGCGCGCGATCGCCCTTAGGAAGGCGCGCCATGATTGCCCACCGCCAAGCCAAAGAAATCGCCCTTTGTACCGAAGGAAAACTGCGAATCTTAGCTCAAATTTTAGCCGAACACTCTCCCCAGCGCACCCTAATCTTCACCGGAGACAACGCCACAGTCTACCGAATTTCCCAAGAATTTCTCATCCCCACAATCACCCACCAAACCCCAGTCAAAGAAAGGCACGAAATCCTCGATAAATTTCGCAGCGGCGAATACAAAACCCTAGTCGCATCCCACGTTCTCAACGAAGGAGTGGACGTACCCGACGCCAGAATTGCTATTATACTGTCAGGTACGGGAAGCGAACGCGAATACATCCAAAGATTGGGTCGAGTTTTGCGAAAAAGCAGCGATGTAAATAAACTAGCAATTCTCTACGAAGTCGTCACCGAAGACACCACCGAAGAAAGAACATCCCAGCGCCGCCGAGGCGGAATGCAAGTTCACAAACCCCAACCAAAAACACCAATAGAACCACCACCAGCAGAATATCCGAAATTAGAAACAGTCAAACCAACACCGATTTACGGAGTCAACCGAGAGACAACCAAAAAAGCAGCAGAAACACCAGCAAAATGGGGAGATGATGATGACATTCCCAAGACAACCAAAAAAGCCGCAGAATCACCCGCAAAATGGGGAGATGATGATGACATTCCCTGGTAGCACGCCTAAATTATTCCTTCTTCCTTCGATCAACTGTCAACTGTCAACTGTCAACTGTCAACTGTCAACTGTCAACTGTCAACTGTCAACTGTCAAATGCTACCAACCGATCTACTAAGCCACCGTCAAAACGGCGAATCAATCATCCCGCTACGCCTCAAGATAGATGCTAAAAATCTCGATGCGGCTACCGAAACGATCGCCTGCTTCCAGGAGTCGATCGGCAAAACCCAAGGCGAACTCGACGGACGCTTGCTAGAATTAGAAGGCGACAGCCCCGACTATCGGCTTAAACGGGGATTAGCGCACCTCCTCAAAGGCGGTTTCTCCACCTTGGAAGTCGTCAGCCCCCTAGAACCAATGGAGTTGAGACAGCGGGTATTTGCGTTGTCCGCGCGATCGATACCCAGCCCACAATCCACCCAAATAACCCTCGAAACAGTAGCCACAGAGCTCAGCCAAGACTTAAACAGAGAAGTTTTTACCCACGAAATCAAAACAGGTTTATACGCCGATTTAAACGAAAACAAAATCCTCACCGAATTTGACGCACCAACACCCGAAAACTTACTTCACAGATACAACCTTTCCCAAGTCCAAGGCATATTTTACCGAGCAAGTCAAGTTCAATTAACCGCGCACCGCAACGATCCAGGAGAATACAAACTCCTCTTTCGCTATTTAAAATTATTTCAATTAATGACCTACATCGAAGGCGATGCAGACCACGGATTTACCCTCACAATCGACGGCCCCACAAGCTTGTTCAAACCCAGCACCCGCTACGGCTTAGCCCTCGCCAAAATGCTGCCCGCACTCCTACACGTCACCAAATGGAGTATGCACTCAACTCTGCAAACCAAAGATGCTTTCAGCGGCGTTGTGAAAACAGGTAAATTCACCCTAAATTCCGACTGCGGTTTAGTCAGCCACTATCCCCCAGGCAAACCCTATGATAGTATGTTAGAAGCAGCATTTGCTGGCAGGTGGGATAGCTTAAAAACCGAGTGGAAACTCGAACGAGAAGTCGATCTAATTCCGATTCCCGGAAGCGTGATGATTCCCGACTTTCGGTTAGTCCATCCCGACGGACGAGTATTTATATTAGAAATAGTCGGCTATTGGCGGCCGGAGTATTTGCAAAAGAAATTTGCTCAAGTACACAAATCTGGATGCGACAACTTGATTTTAGCTATTTCCGAACGGCTGAATCTGGAAAAAGCCGGAGTTAATATCAAAGATGTTCCGGCAAAAATAGTTTGGTTTAAAGATAAATTGCAGCCAAAATCAGTCCTAGAAATCCTCGAATAGTACACCAATCAGTAGCAAACTTCTCTCTCCCTCTCTTCCTCTGCGGCCTCTGCGGCCTCTGCGGTTCAAACCTCTTAAATTAAATTATCCTAAAAGAACGATCGCACATTCCAACACTCTAGTAAAATAGAAACATCCCCAAAACCTTGCCACCGCGTAGTCTCACCCCCAAACCAATCAAAAAATGGTAGAAACAAGCATTGTCGAAAAAATCAAAAAGCTGTTAGCCCTCGCCACCTCATCCAACGAAAACGAATCAACTGCTGCCGCAGCAAAAGCTTCCGTTTTACTGGCGCAGTACAATCTCAGCCTCGCCGATTTAGGCCCCAATCACCAAGAAGAGATCGATCAAAGCGGAGTTGAGACAACATCCAAATTTGTCACTTGGAAAATGATCCTGTTTTCAGGAATTGCGGAAGCCAACGGTTGTACAGGTATGCGGAACAATTATAGTGGTAGTATGTTTTTGGTGGGAAGCTCTACAAATCTGATTGTTTGCAAGCACCTGTATGAATATTTGAGTTCTGCGATCGAGAAACGGGCGAAATACCGCAAAGGAAGCGGCCGGGGACTGGCGTATCTGAACGCTTTTCGGGTGGGATGCGCCACAAGGTTGCGGCAAAGGTTGCTGGAACAAAAGCGGGAGATGGAGGAGTCGGGGATTCCGGGCTCGGTTGATACAGCGGCTACTCCTGCTATTGTAGTGCGATCGATGTTTGAGAAGAATGAACAGGCGATCGCAGATTATTTAGAAAGCCAAGGAGTTAAAGTCAAAACCAGGACAGATTCTCAAGTCAGCAGCGAGGCTGGTTTTAATTCCGGGTATGAAGTGGGCGACAAAATTAGTTTGCAGAAGCAAGTGCAGCCTGAAGGAAAACAAAAACAGCTTAATGAATCTCTGTGAGTTTAAGTATAGTTAGTATTAAAAGGGAATTTCTTCGTCAAGCTCAGGAAATTTGGCAGCCAGTTTATCCCAGGCTTCAATTGTCGCTTGTTTTACCCAATAATCGCTATCCCGCAAAGCATCAATTAGAGAGTCTACTGCTCTTAAATCTCCGATTTCTCCTAATGCCCAAACAGCCATCTGTCGAACTTCATCCTCGTTATCTTGCAAAGCTTCAATGAGAGGGTAAGTTGCTCGTTTATCTTTGAGTTGACCCAGCGCCTTTGCTGCACTGACTTTAGTTTGGTAATCCCAATTATTATGACAATCGTTTTTGAGAGTGGCAATTAGAACAGGCACAGCTCTAGTATCGCCTAATTCTCCCAAAATTCTGGCTACCTCTTCTTTGGGATCGTAATAGAGAAATGGATCGTTATTCTGCTGGTTCAATCGCTCTATATTCTGATGATTGAGTAATTGCAACCCTTGAATTAGAGGCTCCACAGTTCTTGGGTCTTTAAATTCGATTAGGTCGTTGGAGAAATATGTAAAAAACCGACCACACAAAGAGCCTTGCTGAATAGCTTGTAGAGCAAATTCTATAATCTGGGAGTTATATTTACGCCCAATTTGATATTCTTTTTCAGGGTTGCGAGAAATATAATCCCCTATGAAGTAAGCTCCTGCTTCATAACATTCTGCGATGGTTAGCATCATACTGGTTAAACTTGTATACTTTTCAAGTAAAGTTAACTCTCCTTCTTCAATTCGCTGAAAAATTATCGGACAAAAATTTAGTATGTTATTAATGAAGACGCACCCATTATCTTCCCATAAAATGTGATAAAAAATATTTAAATACTTAAAATTCCCCCAATAAGGCTTAATTATATCTATATTGGCTATGTTATCTGTTTGGAAATTTTGATATGTGAAACTCTCCTGGCGCAGCCCTGCAACGACCTCTTGTAGAGGTCTAAAAGTCCAACTATGAAATATCCAAACTGTTTCCTTCCACTCATCTCCTTCTACTGCACCATTTCTCCACTGATAGAGTTCATAGAGTTCAGGAGGAAATTGGATTGGTAAATCTCTTACTAAGTCATCTATCTCATCCTTTGATAAGCCAGGGTATAGATACTCAATCCACGAGGGTTCGTGTCGCTCTATCCAGCTTAAGATTCGGTTTAAGGCGTCGGTTAATTCTGAAGTCATAACTTTCTTTAAAATGTAACCCACCGCCGCGAGTTAGAATTTTCCCGCTGTCACGCACCCTACGACTGAGCTCTTGCACAGACTGTAATCAATCAATCAATTCCGCTTCTTCAAAAATCTGTCTAGTTGTTAACTCCAAACCAGGCAGCAACTCATCCACAATTAGTGTATTATCCATATACACCTGACTAGAACCATCAGGGAAAAAACTTCTAATTAAAATCAATTCTGGATCGATTACCCAAACTCGCGGAACCCCCGCCGCCAAATAATCCTTCGCCTTCTCTTCAAAATCCTTCATACTTTGATCGGGAGAGATAATCTCAATCACCAATTCAGAAATTGCAGGACAAGCTTCATTCCGCCGCCAACTTTTCGGCAGACGTTCATAGGAAATATACGTCAAATCAGGAACAGGTGCCCAATCTTTACCCTGACGCTTTAACAGAATTGCCCATTCTGGAAGCACTCGCCCGCGACTTTTACACCATACACGAATCAGGCGACACAAAGTTCCCTGTAAACTGGAATGAAAAAATTTTGGAGACACTTTAGGAACTGCTTCACCATCTACAAACTCATAATATACGTCTCCGTCGGGCAAAGCTAGAAATTCTTCTAAAGTCAGTTTGGTTCCGATTCCTACCATGACTCCCAGCCCTCTTGCTCATTAATTCAAATATCAATTATACAAAATTTCCCAACATTCCTCAAAAAAGACCCGGCGGTTGAAACCGCGACTATACAAACAAAACCCGCCTCCGCGGGTTGAAGAATAGGCGGTGAAAATTACGTTTTACATTATTCTCTTGAGTCCGCGGAGGCGGACGAAAGTTTGTGTAGACGCGGTTTCAACCCCCGTCCGATCTTTGTTTGTGTAAACGCGGTTTCAACCGCCGTCTTACTTTACTTCACCCAAGCACGATGAGCCATCAAAGCCGCAAACGGCTGCACTCCCCGCAACTGATTCGACAGCGGCAAATGACCCCTCGGCGCGCTCAAATCCCAAATAAACTCTTGCGGATACCGCGTCCAATTATTCCCCTTCTTCCACCCAATTAACGGCCACAACTTATCCCAATTCTTGCCCGAACTCAGCCAAATTTCCCGCTGTACCGAAAAGCCAAATTTGCCTTCCGAATGAACTTTCCACAGGGTATTAATTGTTTGCAAATCTGCCACAGGCAAACTTTCAACTTCCGTAAAATACAACCACTTTCTCGCGGCAGCAGTCTCGCCCGCCAACCCACAAAGTTTGTTTAAAGTCAACAGATCGGCTTCTTGAAATTCCTGTAGGGCCAATAATTGTTGCAGCGGAGTGTAGTCAATGTTAGAGTCCGATCGCAATTGCACTACTCCAGTCGGAAAATTCGCCTGCAAAAACTCCCTCGCTCTGGCAGAATCCGCACAATAAAGAATTTGGTAAGCCTTACCCATTACCGCCGTCGGTTCCTCCGACTTGCGCTCTAATAAAAATTCCATCAACACGTCCCAGCCTGCATCTGCTATGTGTTGTTGCAGCAGTTGCAGTTGAGTTTTCTCTGAACCCGACCTCAACTGTGAGCGGAGTTCGGCTGTATCGGCGGCCGAGTCTAATGGAGAAGTAGAAATCGAGTCAGTCATGGGAAACTATCAGCTATCAGCTATCAGCTATCAGCAATTAGCTGAAGCCCTGGTTTTCCTCCATTGTACAATGCTACTGACTCCGATTTACTTCTCTGTACTCCGATGGTTGTGCGCTGCACGACGAGCTAACCTCGCCGCGATCGCACATTCCTCGTCAATGGGAGCGATAGCAAATAGCTTTACCCTCAGATTTTTGCGATCGCTCCCATGTAAAAGAGTTTTTCTTGAACCTAGTCGTCCACGATGGAAACCCATGCAGAGAACGAAGGCGGAAAAAAGTTGATGTCATATTCCGAGTCTTCCCACTCTTTCACCCACAGCGGTACAACGCCCGGGCGAGGAGTTTCCGCAAAGATCCGTTCCTTGGATTCGATCGAGTGAAATAGCTGTTTCAAAGTATCTCCCCGATCCAAAGCTTCGCTGAGGATGTCGTCCAACTCAGGATCGACCCGTTTGACGCGGTTTTTGTCCTCTTCAAGCCACAGAAGTTTCAAAGACTTCAGATCCCTCGGACTGAGAATGCTCTTGTAGTACACGCGCTTGAGCGTCGCTACGGGCTCCAACGAGCGTTCGATCCGGCGAATTTGCTGAACTCGCAGGTAGTGCCATTCCGCTAAACGCTTCCGTTCCGAAGGCGCGAGAGTTTCCTTCCCCGCTGAGTGTTTGTAGTCATAGTTAATCAAACTGCAAGCCATATTAGCCAGCAGGTGAATTAACTGTTTTTCTTTGGGTGTCGCCTGACGCCGTTCCTGGGTTCTTGTCAATACGCGCTGTCTGCGGGTAGTTTCGAGAGTATTTTCCATTGGGTTTTTACGAGATGAAATACGATTGTGCCAGATCCGAATCCCGAACATCAGAAGGTAAGGAAGTTCCTAGGCGGGGAAACTCCACCGACAGACTCGCCTTACCTGTTTATTTTCCCATTCACTTTGTTGAGACTTCAACTCCCCGGATTAGGTGGACTGATATTCGGCCCGAGTTTTCACCCCCTTGAGCCAAGGTGGTGGCGACAACAAATACACCACAAACACGATCGCAATCACAACCGCAGCGCCGGCGAACCACTCAGAGGGCTAATTATTTCCGGCCTTTGCCTGTCTTTACCTCTTCTTGCTCTCCATCTTCATTCGTTCCAGTGTAGTTAATGTCGGGACGACTCTCAAGAGCAGTCAAACTGCTGGTTGATGAAGATTGTGGGACGATCGCAAAAGCGCTGGCCCTGCTTGTATGGAATAAGCCGATGCCACCGGAGGCAATTACTGCTAATACTAAGATGCTGTTTTTCATGTTCGATGACCCTGATTTAACGTAGATAGACACCTTTTGGCTAACCCGATCTGTCAGAAGTGGGTTGATGCAATAGCCCACTTGTCTTCTGATAAATCTGCCTGCCATAATCAATACAGACAGGCACACCCGAAGAGCGATCGGAAACGCCGGAAGTGACGTGTTACTTATGTCCACGATCATCCACCAACCAGATTTTTTTGGGTAGTGGGGCTAAGGCCATCAGGGCGTCGATCCATCAGGGAGTTATGCCATCAGGGTGCTCATCTATCGGGTAGTTAATTCATCAGGGCGCATCTTCTACTACAATTAGCCACAAACTTAACTTTAATCGTTGAGCCAGTGGCTAGCAGCGCACTGACAGCGCTTTTAAGAATTAAACTTTTTGTGGATTTATCCCCAAAAGTTTGTTCTTAAAAATTCCCCCACGCGAAAGCCGGGGAAGTGTCAGCGGCATGGAATTCCATGCAATCTAAGTCAACTAAAAAAAACGCAGATTAACGATATCTCCCACTCAAGCAGTCCTCAGCCAAACGCTGGGGTTTTTTATTGGTAGCAGCCATTCCAGTGCTTTGACTGGACGGCATTCGGTAGCCAGCCCCCAAGGCAGAACCTTAGGCAGAACCTTAGGCAGTACCTTAAAGGCGCTGCGGTTATGAGTTTCCCTGGCAACATCATACCATCGGGTGAAATTCAAAGTATGATTGTAAAAAAATGTGAACCCAATGGCGTTTGGGCATTTTCAATCCGGTTGAGTAAAAATTCAGATGAGGATGCGAACGAGTACAAACAAAAAAGTGCCGGAGTACGATCGCCCTCCTGGCTGGATTTACGGTTGGTTGCAAAGATACGGTAAAGATTGACAATGACAACGCTGAGTTAGTAGACAATAGAGAAAGAGTCACAAAAATTTCAACCACAGTAACACCAGTTCAAAAAAAGAACGCAACTGTAGGTAAACTCCAAACCCTTATTGAATCAGTCATTGACCAATCTCAAATCTAAAATAGTATGAGCTGGCAATAATTGCAATTTGTAACTTTTCCATCGCACAGCATAGGGGCGCAGCATCTTGATGAATTCGCAGATGACAGCAGAAGTCCACTCAACCAACCAATATCAAGTCGGAGGATATTTGCCTGCCGGTGCGCCCACCTATGTCAGGCGATCGGCAGACAGCGAACTCTACCAAGGACTCAAAGCCGGACAATTCTGCTACGTATTGAGTTCCCCACAAATGGGAAAGTCCAGCCTGCTAGTGCAAACGGCCAAAAGGTTGCAAGCAGAAGGTACAGCTTTTGCCGCCGTCAACCTGAGAAGCATTAGCAGCCCAGAAATTTCCCTGGAAAAGTGGTATGGCGCGATCGTCCACCGCATCGCCAGCAGCTTGCGCCTCACAAACAGGTTTGATGCCCTCAAGTGGTGGAACGATCGCGAAGTGCTATCCCCGGTGCAGCGATTGGAGATATTTATCGAAAAAGTTTTGCTCAAGTCACTGCGGCAAAATTTAGTCATTTTGATAGATGACATTGACACCACCAACATCCTCAATTTCAGTACCAGCGATTTTTTTGCCTCAATTCGAGGTTGTTATTCTAAGCGGGCAGAGCAACCAGAATACGATCGCCTGAATTTTGCGGTTTTCGGAGTAGCAGCCCCGTCACAATTGATCCGAGATCCAAGCTGCAACCCTTTTAATATTGGACGACCAATTAATTTAAGTCGATTGCAACTAGACGAAAGTGTGTCACTAACAAAAGGATTGGCACTCAAAGCTTTTCGTCCCCAAAAAGTGCTCCAAGAAATATTTACTTGGACGGACGGTCAACCTTTTCTGACTCAAAGACTGTGCCAATTGGTGCTTGAATACGGGTCTTTTATTGGCAGAAATTGCGAAGCCCAGCAGGTGGAACAACTGCTCAAACACAGAATTATTAAAAATTGGGAAGACTGGGACGAACCCCCACATTTGACAGCAATTCGCGATCGCATTTTCTACAGCCGCTGCGATCTCACCAAGCTGTTAACGCTGTACCAGAAAATTTTGCAACCGCCCGACCCCAAAAAACCGGAAGAATTGCCAGGAGTTGCTGTCGATTATTCTCCCGAACAAATCGAATTGCAACTGTCAGGATTGGTGGTCAAATCTCATGGTAAATTAATAGCTGCTAACCTAGTTTATCAATCTGTTTTCAATCAGTTTTGGGTGGAAAAAGAACTGGGAAATCTGGCTCCCTACCGCGAGGCCTTGGCAGCATGGCTGGCTTCGGATCGCGAAGATAAGTCGCAGTTATTGACGGGGGAAACTTTGCAGTCAGCCTTGGATTGGGCGGCAAACAAACAATTAAGCCAAGAACACTATTGGTTCTTGAATCCCGGAACTTTTCAGAAAAAACCGACAGTCGCTGTCGCACAAGTTGTACAAAGCAGCCCAGACATCGGTGCAGAGAGAATTCTCACCCCGCCCTCAGATACTTTTCTATCGGGGAGCAACGAACAGATATTGTACGATCACATCGTCTCCTGCGTGGAACGAGAATCCCCCGCACAGATAATCGAGCGGTTCCGCAAACTATTTATCGACGGTATGGGCTACCCCGATCGCGAAATAGAAGCAACTTTGTACAATATCATCTCCGTCAAGCGATCGGATCGGGAGTTTAAATATATCATCCACCGCTGCTGTTACATCCCGATCAACCGTTGGCAATTGCACTCACAGCACAAATTGAGTATTGCAAATTTAGTAGCTTTATTTAAACAGACTTCTCCCCGATTCGGGATGGAATTTTACATAGTCAAGCGCTTGCAAGAACAAATAGAATTCTTTACTAAAAGTGCAGAATTCCAGACCCTAGAGCGCTTAGTAAAAGCAGTAGAACAAGAGCCACAACCGCAGAAACAAGATAGTCATGCTCCTTTGGGCGAATTGATTTGTCGCTATCCTTATTTGTACGGGCATTCTTTGCTGAGCAAGGAGAGCGTGGAGGAAGACCAGCAAACCATCAAAAAGCTGGAAATTCAAAGACAGCGACTATTTGAAAAAAACTTGTCTCAATATTTAAATTATTTGGTTGAGCCGAGAAATACAGAAATAGGAATTGTACAGCCGACGCCAAATCCCACACTTTTGAACGATGCGGAATTGCACTTAGCTGTTAGGGAATTTGCCGGGAAAGTAACAGACGATCGCAGCCACAAAGAATCGGCTCAATTTTTTTTGAGAGATGCCAGGAAAACTCAATCCTACAGCTCATTTAAAGTGGATTTATATGAATATTTGATATCATCGGTAGAACCAGAATATGGCGGTCGTCAATTTAATGATAAGTTGTACAAGTACATCAAAAATACATTTCCGGAAAACGACTCGGCGAAATTAAATAATATATTGTTAGCTCAGACTTGCAACCAGTTATTCAACTTTTTAGTAGTGGAAAATTCCCAACATCCCAACCACTACATTTTTTATGACTTAGTATACAACCTCGGGCCCAGCAGGACAATGGGTTTGCTGCTGAAAATATTACTGCTTTCTGGCAAAGTTAAGCCTGAGTTGGAAAAGCGATTTTCTATTTTGTTCAATCACTATGAAGGTAAAGCTTCTGATGAAATTATGTGGTTTATAAAATCATTGGAAAATTTAAATGTGGCCTTAGTGGTAAATTTTGGGAAGACGGATTTGTCTTTGGTTAAACAGCATCTTATTTTGAATTGAAAGATCAGCATAGCGGTTTACTTCAAGTTCTATCGGGCAAATATCAGTGATATAATAAATTATGTTGAGTATACAGCAAAATTATGCCAACCCAAACGCTCACAGATTATTTCAACTTTCTCACTCCCAGCGATATTCGACTGAAAGGGACAAGAATTGGCATTGAAACAATTCTTTATGATTACATCGATTGCGGTCGCGCACCTGATGAAATTGCCCAAACTTATCCTTCCCTCACCCTCGAACAAGTTTATGCGACAATTCTGTATTATCTCCAAAATCAAGAACCTGTGAGTGATTACCTCAAAAATTGGATAGAACACGGTCACAAAATGAGAGAAGAACAGCGCCTTAATCCCCCGCCTGTTTCTGAAAAGCTCCGCCAACTGAGGGCAGAAAGAAAAGCCAAAACTAGCCCATGAACCTGCAATACCTAATTGATGAAAATGTCAATCCAATTTATCCCAATCAAATTAGGCAACGAGAACCAGATATTGCCGTCAAAGTAGTGGGAGAACCGGAAACACCGCCGAAAGGAACTCTCGATCCAGAAATTCTCTACTGGTGTGAAGATAATAACTGTGTTTTGGTGACAAATAACCGAACTTCTATGCCAGTGCACTTAGCCGAACATATGGCGGTAAATCGTCACATTCCAGGGATTTTTATCATCAATCCTAATTTAAGCATTGGCGAAAACCTAGAAGAATTGATTTTAGCGGCTCTGGCATCCCAAGAAAATGAATATCAAGATAGAATTGTTTTTCTACCTTTCCCTTAGCAGTTATTAATGTATTCGGGAGGAAACGATTTTTTTGCATTAGTCCGATCGCAATTTTAAAAGGCGCGCTACCCTATCGGTGTACCATTAACTATATGATCAGCTATCTCAAAGGCACAGTCGCCAATATCGCCAAAGGCAGCAACCGCGTTATTCTGACTCTCGAAGTTAGTGGAATTGGCTATGACATCCAAATTTTGCCGCGCGTGACTGGCCAATTACCAGCATCCGGCGAAGTCGCCCAAATCTTTACCCACCAGCAAGTTAAGGAAGACCAAATCGTATTGTACGGTTTTGGCAGCACGGCCGAACGCGATTTGTTTCGGCAGTTGACGAGTGTTAGCGGTGTGGGTGCTCAACTGGCGATCGCCCTTCTTGATACTCTAGGAATGCAAGATTTAGTTCAGGCGATCGTCGGCGGTAACACTCGCATCCTCGCCAAAACCCCCGGCGTGGGTACAAAAACCGCCGAACGCCTCGCCCTGGAACTCAAAAGCAAACTCTCGGAATGGAGACAGGAAGCAGGTTTGACAACTTCCGTGGCCGCCGGAGTCCCCGCAGCGATTCAAGAAGAAGTGGAGATGATTTTGCTGGCGATGGGATATACTGCGACGGAAGTCTTGCAAGCGCTGCAAACCCTCAGTCAAGACAGCAACTTGGCAAACAAAGCTAATGCGGATGATTGGATTCGTGAGGCGATCGCCTATTTGAGCCGATAATCGGCCACCCAATAGACTTCTTGCAAAATTTATGGCTAACACGGGCAAGATGCCCATCCCACAATTTTTTTCCTGTGGGATGGGCTGGAATAAACACCATGGAGGGGCGTCCCGCCCATCCGACATTTTTTTTCCTGTGGGATGGGCGTCTCGCCCGTCCTAAGTAGGGCTTGCAATTGAAGTCTTTCAGCTCAAAAAACCAACCCATCCGTGGCGAAAATTTGCTCCTTCACCGTTCCCCTGTGATACTATATGGGATTGTGACAAACGTACAAAAAAAACTAAACTCAATTCATGGCTCTTACACAACAGCGCAAACAAGAAATCATGGGCGACTTTCAAACCCATGAAACCGACACAGGCTCAGCAGATGTCCAAATCGCCATGTTGAGCGATCGCATCAGCAAACTCAGCGCCCACCTGAAAATCAACCAAAAAGACTTCGCCTCCCGGCGCGGTTTGATGATGATGATCAGCCGCCGCAAGCGCCTGCTGGCATACCTGCAAAAGGAAAATGTCGATCGTTACAAAGCATTAATTGCCCGTTTAGGCATTCGCGGCTAAACACCAAAGCCAAAATTTGCGACAATATTCAAGAATCTTGGACAAACGCCAGCAGGATTTACGCACTGATAACAAATCCGTTTCAAACCGTTGATTAACCATCAGAGTTGCGTAAACCCTCGCCAAGATTTCTTTGATAATTGTTCGAGATTTCAGGTTAAACAAAAAATATGTCCTCCGAACCACCCACCCAGCGCTTACCCTTTGAACCGGCCTCAAATCGGAAAAAAACCGCTAAAAAGCCTCCAGAAGCCGAAGCAAACCCAGTCACAGAAGAACCAAAATCAGACAAACAGCCTAAAGCCACCAAAAAAACTGGCCCCCAGGCGCAATCCATCCCAGAAGCAGTCAGCAAACGCATGATTTCCCGCATCGCGGTATTCTGCGGCGCCCCGACACTCCTGGGAATTTCCACATTTTTTGTGAGTTATTTGATAGTCAGCAAAGGCTGGTTTGACTTGCCCAACACAGCAGTATTGTTGGTAAGCATGGGCTGTTTTGGTCTAGGCGTACTGGGATTAAGCTACGGAGTCCTCTCGGCTTCCTGGGATGAAGAAAATTCAGGAAGCACTCTCGGGTGGGAAGAATTTAATACTAATTTTGGACGGATGCGAGAAGCGTGGCGCGATGCGAAATCTAAAAGTTAGTCAGTAGTTATAGAAAACATTCGGTAAGCGGAAAACTCAGAGGCTTCAGCCCTGAGATGCAAGCGACACGGGCGGTTTTAACCGCCGTGAATCTTTCTTGATTCTTAATATTTAAAATTAGAGAAAGACGCTATAGCCTTTCTCAAAAAGGTGAGGTATGACTGACAGGTTATATAACCACTGAAACCAAGAGGGCTGAAGCCCAACAACGTCCGCGAATCTTTCTGAGAACCGCTATAAGATATAAACAAGGAGGTGAGCAAGATTGTTGACAAATTACGCTTATAAGTTGCGTCCCAATCAAACGCAAGCATTAAAAATGTCGAACTGGGTAGATATGCTGCGAAGCCTGTATAATTGGTGCTTGAATGACAGAATCTGTCAGTACAATCAGCAGTTTATCCAAGGCGATTACTGTGACATTAGAACGAAAGGCGAAGCTTCACCATTGACCTGCTTCGTAAGTAAAAGTGGCGCAACTGGAAATCCCTGGAAAAACTCTAAGATTGACAAAGAAGGTAAAGCTAGAAATCCTCGCCGAAGTGCTGGTGATATTCAAATAACAGCATTACCTGAGTTAAAAATAGCTAGACCTTGGTATTCCCAACTAGATTCAACCGTTTTACAACAAAATGTCAAACGCTTAGATATTGCCTACAAAAACTTCTTTGAAGGTAGAGGATTTCCGAAATTCAAAAATCGGAGTAACTTTACTTCTTTTACCTTCGCAATGGGAGTGAAAATCAAGGGCAATAAAATTTACCTACCAAAACTGGGCTGAATGAGGTTTTACAACTCTCGCTCAATCCCAAGTGGTTTTACTATCAAGGCTTGCACAGTTAGAAAACGCCAGAATGGCTGGTATGTTTCTATTAGAATAGAGGATAAATCTGTACCTGAATACAGCCCCAAAGCTCTCGGCAACAATCCCAAAGTAATCGGTTGCGACTTGGGACTCACTAAACTGGTTCACCTTTCTGATGGCTACCAAATTGAGAACCCTAGATTTTCAACCAACAAAAAAGCTAAACGCACTCTGAAAATTAGACAGAGACGAGTTAACCGCAAAACAAAAGGCAGTAAAAACCGCAAAAAAGCAGTCATCAGAGTTAGCAGATTCCATCAAAAGATTGGTGATAAACGCCAAGCGCACCAATGGAAAACTGCGAATTTAATAGTATTTCGTAATATTGATGTAATCGCCTTAGAAGATTTGAACATCTCTGGGATGATGCGTCGATGTAAGGTAAAAACTGATGAGGAAACCGGGAGGTTTCTCAAGAATGGGCAATCCAGAAAAAAAGGATTGAATCGCGCTATCTCTGATGCAGGCTGGGGCGACTTAGGATTAAAGATTGAGTATCTAGCTGCAAAGCAAGGAAAAATCGTAATCAAAGTTAATCCTAAGCACTCTAGCCAAGAATGCAGAAGTTGTGGACACATCGACAAATCAAATAGAGATGGCGAAAAGTTCATCTGTGTTGAATGTGGCTATCACGAACACGCCGACATTGGCGCTGCCAAAACTATCAGAGATCGAGCATCGAAAATGGTACGCGGGGACTCCGCGAAACCTGGTGTTGAACACCTAAACGCCCAAAAGATATCAGCACGCACTTGCGTGCAAACGTGCTGAGTTTGGGAACCCTAGCAGTAGGGATATTAAGAATGAAATTTCTTAAGAATCTCAGTCGCTTCAGCGCTGAGAGTGTCAATAGTCATGAATCAATAGCTTTCTTCGTCGGAAGAGGACACGGCAATGCCGTGTCCTGATATTACTTAGACACTACTAATAGTAGTCAGGTGCCCACTTCACACCCTACCAATAGAGTTTATACGTAATTTCTAGTTAAATTGACACCAATTCTACGTAAAATTCCCTACAAAATACTATTTAAGTTTTGTGAACAATTGGTTTTTTGCATAAAACTACTTAGTTGAGCTTGATATAAATAAAGTAGTCCTCAATAATTTTTGCAGTTGATATCCCCGACAATTTTTGCGAAGTCGGGGAAGCGCTTAATGGGATTGGAAGGAGCCGGGGCAGCTAGTTATTTTTCGGCATTTGGCGAATGTTTGTCGGTTCCCGAATTTGTATTTGTTTTCCGTTCCCGCCGTCCGCCAGGGAATCCGGTTAACGCCATGCTTAGCTTCGGATATCAAATCCTGTGGAATCATTTACTGTGTTTGATTGAACTCCAAGGACTCGATCCGTATCAAGCTTGTTTGCATCAAACTTCCGAACGTCATGCTGCTTTAGCTTCAGATTTGATAGAAGAGTTTCGTGCTCCGATTATCGATTCTTTGGTGCTGTGGCTGATTAATTCAAAAGTCATGGATGCCACCCTCGACTTTGTTTACCGCAATAGCGGCTGTTTCTTGAACGATTCCGGCAGAGCAAAATTTCTCCATGCTTTTTTACGGCGTATGGAAGAAGAAATTCAGACTGATTCGGGCGAAAAACAGCCGCGCTGGGATTTGTTTGTGCAGCAAGTTAAGGCTTACAAGCAGTTTGTTTACAATCCACAAATGCTGTACAAGCCTTATCGAATTTATTAGATTTCAAGACTAACAACGTATTTCTGTCATTGCGAGGAACGAAGCAATCGCCAGGTTTTGCGATTGCTGAGTGACCCTCGCAATGACATGATGGCGTTTATTTATTGCGTAATTCCTGACTTTTGGTCAAGCGGAAATTAATCATGCACTTGTACGTTGTTGTCTATGATATTCCTTGTGACAAGCGTCGCAAGAAAGTTTTTAACTTGCTTTCCGGTTACGGTACTTGGGTGCAATATTCGGTTTTTGAGTGTGCCCTATCTCAGCGTCAATTTGAGGAGTTGCGCGCTCGCCTGCGGGGACGGGTTAATTTGGATGAAGATAATATCCGTTTTTATGTTTTGTCAACGCGGGCGATCGGGCAGGTGGAAACTTGGGGTTCTGGCCCGCCGGTGACTCAACCGCCGACTTCGGTCATTGTTTAAAGTATTTTTTTTAACACTTGACAGCCAGAGAAATCTACGTTACTATGGCTCTATTGCTAGATTATGATTGTAATCCACACAAGCCCATACAAACTTGCCGTGTTAATTACTACCCAAATCTACAGCACCAGTACCTAGAAAATTGAATAGATTAAAGTAGTGTTTTAGCTGTTCAATCATTTAGCTATCCGACCGCCTCGCTAAATGGCTGAAACACCGATTCTCTCGTTTAGGCGCCCGTTCGCTTGTCCCGTAAGGGTTTCAGCGATTTTTGAGAGCTGGTTTTCGGCTCTAAGTGAGCTGAGCATCAGAGGTGGTCGGAAACGGCTTCTAGAGCCTTTACTGGGCACGGCTTTCACAACGAGGTGTCGCAATTCACTTTTCCCCGCAAGGGGATTGAAACTTTTTGATTAGAATTTGCCATGCTGTTTACTGCTATTTGGTCGCAATTCACTTTTCCCCGCAAGGGGATTGAAACGATTCTCTCCTCCCTTAGGAGGCAATCCCCCCTTCCTAGGAACATAATAGTCGCAATTCACTTTTCCCCGCAAGGGGATTGAAACATCAAGCAAATGAAATTTGCAACAACCTCTAAGTGAATAGTCGCAATTCACTTTTCCCCGCAAGGGGATTGAAACGGTCTTGCCATTTACAACCATTTTTAAGTTGATAGAGTCGCAATTCACTTTTCCCCGCAAGGGGATTGAAACTATACTAGTACTGCTAAAGCAGTGTATTGAGTTGCAGTCGCAATTCACTTTTCCCCGCAAGGGGATTGAAACCTTGGTTGACTAAGACTGTCTAAAAATTGTCTCTTCAAAGTCGCAATTCACTTTTCCCCGCAAGGGGATTGAAACTTCATATTATTTTGAGCGATGGTGAATTGAAATGCTAGATGTTTGGCATGTCGCAATTCACTTTTCCCCGCAAGGGGATTGAAACTCAAGATATATGATGTATTATACGTATCTGCTTCTGGTGTCGCAATTCACTTTTCCCCGCAAGGGGATTGAAACCAAGAACATGTAGCCATGATGTTTTCTCCAAAAGTGTAGTCGCAATTCACTTTTCCCCGCAAGGGGATTGAAACTCAAACCAATCGGAAAATCAGTGTCCGCAGGATTGAAGTCGCAATTCACTTTTCCCCGCAAGGGGATTGAAACGAATAATACCAAATTGTGTCAGTTAAAACAGCTAATTGTCGCAATTCACTTTTCCCCGCAAGGGGATTGAAACATGAAAATGCGAAAAACAAACTGGTTCATGAAATCAAGTCGCAATTCACTTTTCCCCGCAAGGGGATTGAAACAAATCTTTCATACTTAATTTCAATTCATCTTTACTCAGTCGCAATTCACTTTTCCCCGCAAGGGGATTGAAACTCCGAAAATCAATAGACTCGGTTAGTAGAAGCATAGTCGCAATTCACTTTTCCCCGCAAGGGGATTGAAACTTGAGAAGATTTATTTAACGCGCTTTTAAGTTTTTTGTCGCAATTCACTTTTCCCCGCAAGGGGATTGAAACCATCTGACCGAACCATTTGCTGTACCACTACCGCAACTAAGTCGCAATTCACTTTTCCCCGCAAGGGGATTGAAACTCTGGCTTATCTGCACGAGCCAGGCTAATGACTAGGTGGCCGAGTCGCAATTCACTTTTCCCCGCAAGGGGATTGAAACTTGAAACAAGAAGTTTCTTGCTCCCAACTACCAGAAGAAAACCTATTCAAGTCGCAATTCACTTTTCCCCGCTGAGTCTCTCGCGCTGAGTCCGAGAAACCGGGTTTCTATGGCAATTGACGTATTTTCACGAGATTTTACGCAGAAACCCGGTTTCTGAGTCTCTCGCG